>JAGBTR010000201.1 GCA_017631215.1 Clostridia bacterium
GCACAGTTGGACTTTGTTGCTCATAACGTGTACCTCTTTACGTGGAATCGGAATCAGACACCCGAGTAAGCAGAGAAGCCGCCGTCAACGGGGAGAACGATGCCCGTGACGACTGCCGACTCTGCGGGGGTGGTCAGGAAGCGCAGTGCGCCGAGTAGCTCCTCAGCCTCACCGAAGCGACCCATAGGCGTAGCGGCAAGGATCTTGCCCGTACGAGCGGTGGGCGTGCCGTCCTCGTTGAAGAGCAGGGCGCGGTTCTGGTTGGTGGCAAAGAAGCCGGGGGCGATGGCGTTGACACGAATGCCCGACTTGGCAAAGTGAACGGCCAGCCACTGGGTGAAGTTGGAGATACCGGCCTTAGCCGCGCTGTACGCGGGGATCTTGGTCAGAGGGGTGTAAGCATTCATCGACGAAATGTTGATGATGGAGCAGCCCTCGCCGCCGATCATATCCTGTGCGAACACCTGCGTGGGCAGGAGAACGCCCTTGATGTTCAGGTCAAAGACGAAGTCGAAGCCCGACTTGTCCAGATTGAAGAAGGTGGTGATGTCATCGCGGTCGATGTCACCCTCCTCGTAGTACTCGTGCGTGGTGGTCGCGCGGGGATTGTTACCGCCCGCACCGTTGATCAGAACGCTGCACTTGCCCAGATCCGCAACGACCTGCGCGTGAACAGCCTCGATGGCCTCGCGATCCAGCACGTTGGTCTTGTAAGCCTTGGCGACGCCGCCCTCAGCGACGATCTCATCGGCGTACTTCTGAGCAGCCTCCTCGTTGATGTCGAGCAGCGCTACCGCGTAGCCGGCCTTGGCCATATCCTTTGCGAACGCGGAGCAGAGAACGCCGCCCGCGCCCGTTACGACGCATACCTTATTCATATCGGTGATTTCCTTTCGTCAAAATTATGCCTTGTCGATGGCTTCCCACAGACCCGACAGATACATCGCACCCAGTGCGCGGTCGTACAGACCGTAGCCATAGCGACCCTTCTCACCCCAGATCATACGACCGTGGTCGGGACGCATATAGCCGTCAAAGCCGCCCTTGTGAAGCGCCTTGACGATGCCGTAGATGTCCAGCGAGCCGCACTCGGTGGGATGCGCGACCTCGTGGAACTTGCGCTCGCCCGTGTACAGAATGTTGCGGACGTGAGCGAAGTGGATGCGGTCAGCGTACTTCTCAGCCATTCTGACCAGATCGTTTGCGGGATCAGCACCCAGCGAGCCCGTGCAGAAGGTCAGACCGTTCTCGGGCATATCGACGAGCTTGAGGAAGCGGTCGAGGTTCTTCTCGCAGGTGATGATGCGGGGCAGACCGAAGATGCCCCAAGGCGGATCGTCGGGATGGATGGCCATATTGATGCCGGCCTCGTGTGCGACGGGAATGACCGCCTCAAGGAAGGTCTGCAGGTTCTTCCACAGCTGCTCCTCACCAACGCTCTCGTAGCGGGCAAGCAGACCGCGAAGCTGATCCTTGGTGTAGCTCTCGTCCCAGCCGGGCAGAGAAAGCTCGCCCGTCAAGGGGTTCATCGACAGCACCGTCTGCTCGTCGTAAGCGAGCGAATTGGAGCCGTCGGGAGCCTGATGCTCCATCTCGCTGCGCAGCCAGTCGAACACGGGCATAAAGTTGTAGCAAATGCACTTGACACCCGCCTCGCCCAGACGGCGAACGTTTTCACAGTAGTGGTCGATCAGCTCGGCAGCGGCGGGCGCGCCCAGCTTGATCTCCTCGGGGACGGGAACGCTTTCCACGACCTCGAAGGCGAGGTTGTGAGCGGCAGCAGCGTCCTTGACGGCTGCGATGCTCTCGCGGCTCCAAACGCCGCCTGCAGGGACGTCGTAGACGGCCGAAACGATGGAGCGGATCACAGGAATCTGCGAGATCTGCTCGAGCGTGACGGGATCGCCGGGGCCGTAATGACGAAAGGTCATTTTCATGGCAAAAATCTCCTTGTCTTTTGAAGTTTGCTTGGGCAGGACGGGTGCCTCCTATGGAAACAACGCCGCATTCGCCCATTGTCCTTATTATAACACGGTTCGCTTTTTTTGTAAATAGATTTATTATAATTTATTATAATAAAAACATTTTTTGGCGCACCGAAAAATAAAAAATCCAATTTTGCCACCTGCGGATAGTGCTTGATAAAAAACTAACAAAAACTGTGAAAAAAACGCCCCTGGGATATTGACAATTGCGCCCTCGGCAGGTATAATATAATCACATAGCTGTGCTGTGTGCACGCTAACTTTCCATAGGGAGGATGCTAATATGAGTAAGATCCGCGTAACGGTCTGGAACGAGTTCCGCCACGAAAAAACGCAGGAAGAAGCCAAGAAGCTTTACCCGAACGGTCTGCATGCCGTCATCGGTGAATATCTCGGCAAACAGGACGATATCGAGGTCACGCTGGCAGCGCTTGACGATCCCGAGCAGGGTCTGTCCGAGGATGTGCTCAATAACACCGACGTTCTCGTTTGGTGGGGACATATGGCACACGCCGAGGTCGATGACGCACTCGTCGCGCGTATTTGCAAGAGAGTATTTTTGGGACAGATGGGTCTGGTCGTCCTGCACTCGGGTCACCATTCCAAGTTGTTCCGCTCGGTCATTGGTACGACGGGTCACCTCTCGTGGGGACGCGAGCAGAAGGAGATCGTCTGGAATATCAATCCCACCCACCCCATCGCTGCGGGAATTCCCGATCACTTCCTGATCGAGAGCGAGGAGCTGTACGCCGAGCCCTTCTACATTGCCGAGCCCGACGAGACCATCTTTACCAGCTGGTTTGAGGATGGCTTCATTCTGCGCAGCGGCGTCGTCTTCAAGCGCGCGGCCGGTAAGATCTTCTATTTCCAGCCCGGTCACGAGACCTGCCCCTCGTATCATAACGAGTACGTGCTGCGTGTTATCCTCAACGGCGTTCGTTACGTCAAGCCCGCTACGGAGGGCTACGAGATCAAGGATATTGCGCCCCATTGGCAGTTCAGCGTTCTCGATGAGTTTGAGAACAAATAAGTTTAACACATCCCCGATACGGGCAGAACGAAAGGAGGTCTCTATATGCTGAAGGTGTTTTTATCCAAATGCAAGGAGGCGCTCATCTCCGTTCTGCCCGTCTCTTTGATCGTCGTCATCCTGCATATGACGCCGCTCATCTCGCTGACCGACTATGAGCTGGGCGTGTTCCTCGTCTGCTCCTTTTTCCTGATCCTCGGCATTGGTCTCTTTAATCTCGGTGCCGATCTTGCGATGACGCCCATCGGTGAGCACGTCGGCTCGGGTCTTGCGCGCTCGCGCAATCTGTGGCTGCTGCTCTCGGTCTGCTTCGTGATGGGCGTGCTCATCACGGTCGCCGAGCCCGATCTGTCGGTGCTGGCGGCGCAGGTCGCAGACGTCATCAACGGTACGGCGCTCATCCTGTTCGTCGGCTTGGGCGTGGGACTGTTCCTTGTGCTCGCGGTGCTCAAGATGGTTTTTCACCTACCGCTGTCCTCGATGCTGATGTTCTTCTATATGCTGATGTTCGCGCTGGCTTCGCTGGTCATCATCAGCGGCAACGAAAGCTTTTTGCCGCTGACCTTCGACTCGGGCGGCGTGACGACGGGACCCATCACCGTCCCCTTCATTATGGCGCTCGGCGTGGGCATTGCGTCCTCGTTGGGCGGTAAGAACGTCAGTGAAAACAGCTTCGGTCTTGTCGCGATGTGCTCCATCGGTCCCATCCTTGCCGTGATGGCAATGGGCTTGACTATGAAGGGACATATGACCTACGCGCTGCCCGATTACTCGGTCGACGCGCATCTGGGGGCTGAATTTCTGCCCACGCTCCTCTCCATCGTAGAGGAGGTCGCGCTTGCGCTGGGACTCATTGTCGCCTTTTTCCTGATCCTGCAATTTGCCTTTTTACACCTGCCGTGGAAGCGCTTGCGGCAGATTGCGGTCGGTATTGTGTATACCTTCCTCGGTCTTGTCGTCTTTTTGTCGGCGGTCACGGTCGGCTTTATGCCCGTCGGTTACCGACTCGGCACGATGATCGCCGAGCTGCCGCCCACCTTGCTCATCGGCTTTGCCTTTTTGCTGGGTCTTGTGGTCGTACTGGCTGAGCCTGCCGTCCACGTGCTCAACAAGCAGGTCGAGACCATCACCGACGGTGCGGTCAGCAAGCGATCGATGATGATCGCGCTGTCGCTCGGCGTCGGTATTTCGATCGGTCTGTCTCTGCTTCGTATTCTGCTGGATTTCAGCATTTTGTATTATCTCATCCCCGGCTATTTCATCTCGCTGGGACTGTCCTTCTTTGTGCCGCGCCTCTATACCGCTATCGCCTTTGACTCGGGCGGCGTTGCCTCGGGTCCTCTGACCTCGAGCTTCATTTTGCCCTTTGCCGTCGGTGCGTGTACCGCGCTGCAGGGCGTCGAGGGCGTGCTCAGCTCGGCCTTCGGTGTGGTCGCGATGGTTGCGATGACGCCGTTGATCACCATCCAGCTGCTTGGCTTCCGTGCCATTGTCGCGCAGAAGGTGCGTCGGCGTATTGCGATGCGCCGTATCCTCGATGCCGAGGACGAGCAGATCATCAACTTTATGTGATGCTACGGTAGGAGGTTAAGATGCAAAAACAGACAAACGTAAGGGCCGCATCTCAAAAGAGCGTGCGACTGCGCGGTAAGCGTTCACCGGCACCGACTGCACCGCAAAAGCTGAAGCTGCTTGTCACCATCGTGGGACGCAATAAGGCAGAATTCTATATGGATTTGCTCCAGTCGATGGAGATCAATATCCAGCTCTCGATGCTCGGTCACGGAACGGCCAACACCCAGATGCTTCATCTGCTCGGTCTTTCCGACTCGGATAAGGCCGTCATCTTCAGCGTGGTGCGCGAGGATCGTGCCAAGGAAACGCTCGCACTGCTGGGACAAAAATTTCAAACGGTGCGCGGCGGCAAGGGCATTGCCTATACCATCCCGCTCAAGAGCGTGGTGGGCGTTGCCATCTATCGCTTCCTTTGCGATAACAGAATGCCGATGAAGGAGGAGACCTGATATGGAATTTCAGCACGAATGTATCGTTTGCATCGTCAACGCGGGATTTAGTGACGCGGTGATGGATGCTGCCAAGGAGTTTGGCGCGCGCGGCGGCACGGTCGTCCACGCACGCGGAACGGCCAATCAAGAGGCCGAGAAGTTTTTTCAGCTGACCATCCAGCCCGAAAAGGAGATGGTGCTGATTTTGGTGCCTGCCGATATTAAGGACGATATCCTTCACGCGCTCTATCGCGCGGTCGGTCTCAAGACGCCGGGGCAGGGAATCGCTTTCTCGCTGCCCGTCGACGGTGTGGTGGGCTTGACAGAAAATATTCCGTTGCCCCCAAAGGAGCTGCCCGCAGAGCCTTTGGACGCGGATAACTGAACAGTAGCGCCGCGGTATGCGAGATTTCGTGTGCCGCGGCGCGCTTGTCGAACCGTGGCGAAAAAATATTTTGTTTTTTTTTGAAAAGGGGTTGACAAACAAGGCGCGTTAGGGTATAATATCGTAGTAGCTGATCAGGGATGCCCCGAGCGGTCGTCAAGAATGCCGGTGTGGCGGAATTGGCAGACGCC
>JAGBTR010000202.1 GCA_017631215.1 Clostridia bacterium
GAGAAGTTGGAAGAATACATTCATTACTACAACAATGAAAGAATCTCTCTTAAATTAAAAGGAATGAGCCCAGTTCAATACCGAGCTCATTCGCAAACAATTTAATATTTAATTTTGTCTAAACTTTTGGGTTCACTTCAATTTGGCGGCTGTTTCTGTTGGTGGAGATGAGCCATAACTGCCGATTATCACATAAAGAGGGATATGGATAGACTGACCGTCACGGGTGTGAAAGCAGAGATAAGCAGTAAAGTCATCAGCGGATTTCGGGTAACATATCGGTGGTGTAAATATCTATGACGTACTCGTCTGCTTGGTAGAATCACTTTTTGATCTCTACCTATCAATGTGAATTAGAACTTATATTCCCGACAAAATTCCATGATGCACCCACCATCTATATGATCCGCAAACAAATGCGGGTCTTCGGAGTTTGACGCGAACATATCGTAATGATTCGGAACATTGACCTTTGCTCCAATCATTTTTGCGGTAATAAGTGCTTGCTCTACATTCATATTTCCAAGCTTACCATTGATACAGATAAACGTGATGTCGGGAGAGTGTTTTGCAATATCAAAAAGCCTTTCGTTATAAAGCGTATCCCCACTGAAATAAAGCGTCTTACCCTCCGCCCTAACGATCACTCCAAAAGCCGCTACCGTATGGTCGGCAAAGACGGCTGTGACTTCAAAATCTCCCACGTTGATCTGCTCGCCCTCATGGATGGCGATCACGTTTTCTTTTCCGAGGGCAGTGAGCCTTTCCTTTCCACCGTCTGTTGTAATGAAAAGCTGCTCGGGCCGCATCAATGACACCGTATCGGGATCGAGATGGTCAAGGTGGTCATGGGTACATATCACAGCGTCGCAAGAAATATCCTCCGGCTTTATCGGTATTGGCAAAAGTCTTGATCTGCCCGCCACACGGTTTACGCTGTCCGAAAGATACGGATCGATCACAATCTCGCTGGACTCGGTCTTCAGAACGTATCCGCTCTGCCCTAAAAATTTGATGATCATTGCACGCTCTTGCCTCCGTCAACGTATATGCTCTGCCCCGTGATATATCTACCCTCATCGGAGCATAGCAAGGAAACGATCCCCGCACAATCCTGCGGCTCTCCATAAAAGCCAACAGGAATAGAGTCCGTTACCTTTTTTGCATATTCGGGATTGGAGAGTGCTTCAACGTTTCTGTCTGTATATATGACCCCCGGGGCTACGTTGTTGACAGTGATACCATCTCTTGCCAGCTGCAACGAAAGTGACTGCATCATATTGGTCTGCGCCGCCTTCGAGGCTGAATATATGAGCATGTCGGGATGCGGCTTTGCCTCCTGCACAGAGCCTATGGTGATGATCCTTCCCCATCTCGATCGTTTCATATGTGGTACTACCGCTTGAATGAGCAGCATTGAGGAAAAGAAATTGCAGTTCATCTGCTCGTAGCAGTCCTTTACCGTGATCTCCTGCCAAGGTCTTCGGTACTGTATCGACGCATTGAGAACGAGAACGCCAACGTTTTCAAGCGTTCCGCAAAGTTCCCTTGTTGCCTCAAGGTCGCATAGATCCGCGCAAACGATATCTGCTCGCCCGCCACTTTGCTCGATCTCATCCTTTACCTTTTTTATACGTTCGCTTTCGCCGGCTCCGTGAAGCATCACATGATAGCCGTTTGCCGCCAAGCGAATGGCGATTGCTCTGCCGATCCCTCTTGATGAGCCCGTAATGAATGCTGTCTTCATATACACCTCATCAAAGTGCTGTCTGCGTGTCATCGGGATCTCCGTTGCGCGCAAGATCATATTCCTTCGACCAGTCCAGATCACGGTACTCCTCGCCACGAGGGTCGTTTTTGATCCAATCAAGGAGCATATCAAGCATTTCCTCCGTCCAAGTGTTTTTGTCGATCTGAGCCGTGGTAAACTTGCCTTGGCAGATCATCTCAAAGCCGAAATCATCCTTGACGTGCGTCTTTGCTGCCCCCTCGACAACATCGGGCACCAGGTGGGCGGGAATGAACAGCACACCGCCGCCTGCACCGAACACAACGTCTCCGGGCAGACAGACCGCACCGCCGAAATTAGTGATGTCATTCCAATCCTTCATCACAAACTCTCGGATCGGCGTGGGATCGATCCCTCTGTAATATACCTGCACGTCGGGGATCTTTTTCATCTGCTCTACATCACGGATCCCCCCCCAGATCACGGCACCGCCCGTCTTGGTGCGGTTATGTAATGCTGTCGTAAGGTTGCCGCCAAGGAAGGTACCCTTGTAGATCTTATCGTACATATCGCAGACCACGACGTCGCGCTCTACAAGGCTGTCGATGACCCATTGGTTGTAATTTCCCTTGAGGCCGTCCTTGGCGCCACGATCAAACTGAACCTCGTGCAGGTCGGGACGGGTGGGCGCATAGGTACAGGTGACAGCACGCCCGACAAGCTTTCTCCCATCATCGTGAAGCGTGTGCAACGGTGCAAGACCGCCACCCACAAACTGGTGCTCGTAGCCAAGCACAAAGATCGGCTTCCATACCTCCTCGAGCGTCATGCCGTAAAGAGCGTCGAGATACTTATCGGCGACCTTGGGTCTGCCGTCAGGAAAGCGCTCTCCCTTCCACAGCGGGGTCAGGGCAATAATTTTATCTCTGTCGTTGAAATTCATGATACATTAGCTCCATATTCTGTCGTTTGAAAATTCCTTGTTCCATTCGTCGGTAGGCTCAAAATATCCCGGAATATTGGGATTGATATGCTGACGAAGAACCTCTTCGTTCAAGTCGTCAAAGCCAAGGCCAGGCTTTTCGGGAACCTTGATAAAGCCGTCCTTGAATATCGGATTGTCGATGCCTCTTACCATATCTGCCCACCAAGGAACGTCCACCGAGTGGAATTCAAGTGCAAGCACGTTGTGCATAGCCGCCGCCGTATGGACAGCTGCAAGACAAGCCACTGGGCTTTCTGCCATATGGATCGCCGTTGCAACGCCGTGCTCGTCGGCAATATCGGCAATCTTTTTCAGCTCCAGTGCACCGCCGCAGGTGAGAATATCGGGGTGAATGACCGATACGCCGCCCGCCTTGATGAGCGTCTCAAAGCCCTCCTTGAGATAGATATCCTCGCCCGTGCAGACGGGGATCGTCGTGCTGTTTTTCAGCCTTACGTATTGATCCGTATACATCCACGGGATCATATCCTCGATCCAGGCAAGGTTGTACGGCTCCATTCTGCGGGCGAATCTGATACAATCCTCCACGCAGATGTGACCGAAATGGTCAATCGCAAGCGGCACTTCATAGCCGATGACCTCTCGCACTTCTTTTACGTAATTCTCAAGGAAATCCAGTCCCTTTTCGGTCAAATGGATGCCTGTATGCGGATGAGCGGTGGTCACGATGGAATAGCTCTTCTGATGTCTGACCATATCCGCTGTCACACTTCCGCCCTGCACGTTGAGGATGTGAGATGCGTATGTCTTCATATCCTCGATAAAACCGAGGGGGGCGTTGAGCGTGCCCGGCTCATCAAGCAACAGACCGATGCCAAGATCCATTTTAAGGAAGGTAAAGCCCATATCCATTCTTTTTTTGAGCGCAAGTCCCATATCATGTCCCGTGTGCTTACCGTCCACATCGGTGTCACAATACACACGCACCTCGTCGCGGAATTTACCGCCAAGAAGCTGGTAAAGCGGTACGCCATATGCTTTTCCGGCGAGATCCCAAAGCGCGATCTCAATGCCCGATACGCCGCCACCCTGACGGGAAGGACCGCCGAATTGCTTGATCTTACGGAAGATCTTATCTACGTTGCAGGGATTTTCCCCGAGAATACGGCTCTTAAGCATCAGTGCATAGGTCTTGGAGGATGCGTCACGCACCTCTCCGTAACCGCTGATACCTTGGTTGGTGTCAATACGCAGGATGGTACAACGCTTGGGAGCACCGTCGATATCGACAAAGCGCATGTCCGTGATCTTCAGGTCTGTTGGATGGGAACAGTGATTCATTTTTTACCTCCTTATATAACAAACGTAAATTCGTTTTCGCCTTGCTTTGAAAGTTTAAGTTTTTTTGTTTGAACGCCGCCGTCCGTCTCAATCTCAACGGCGTAATCACCGTAAAAGCCTCTGAAGCGTGCGTTCCCACATTCATCCGTCACAAGCTCTTGGGCAGTGTGCCATTTTTCCTGCAATAACCACTTGATCCTATCATACGCAGGCTTAGGCGAAAGATCAAAGCGAAGCAATCCGCCGTGGTAATAGTTTTCGCCAAGCGTCATATTCCCTTGCGAAGCCTTGATCTTTTCAGGGGCGGGATCCCAAAGATGTGCATAGCCGTCTATAAGATTCCAATAGATGATCTGCTCCACGTTCGGGTGCGAGAACCAGATAGAGTACAGCTTTTCTATGATTTCTGCCTGTATCTCCTCGTTCTCTGATTCCCAAGAATACGCGGGAACGGTCACCTCGGTGATCTGAAGCGGTCTGCCCAAGCTCGAATACAGATCCATATGTGCGTAAAGGCTTTTTGGGTCAAGCAAGGTCCTTGTAAGACGATAAAAATCCTCGCGCTTTTTGAACAAGTGATACTGCATTCCGATCGCATCGATCCGTGCGCCCTTCAGAATATTGGCTTCGATATACGCGTAATACTTGTCGGTCGCTCGACAGCAGTCCTCCCAGCAACAGCTCGTATGTTCGTTGATGACAAGCTGGTTTTTGGGGAAATATTTCTCAGCGAGATTGAAGCACCATTCAACGTAATCCGGCTCGTCGTAAAACGTTGTTTTTCCCTGCTTCCACTCCATTTCGTTGGTCACTTCAATGGTACGGATCTTGTCTGCATAACGCTCGGCAATCTCAGCGTAGTGCCGTTCCAGCTCCCGCTTGACCTCGTCCGCGTCGGCACCATAGAGCCATTTGGGAAAAAACGCGTCATACGCCAGCGCATGCTCACGTGGCTCGATATCATTCTTCTTGCAAAATTCGATACAAAGATCGGGGGACGGACGGCGGTATACCTTGGTGCTGTCCTTTGCGTAGCGCACCTCCCCCTGCTTCGGCTCCAGTGCATCCCAATAAAACGGGAGCGTTGCCATATTGAACAGCTCTGCAAATAGCTTCTTGTATTTTTCGTTCTTTTCTTCACTTTCAAGCTCGTCGAGCATAAAAAGATTAGCACCGAAACGGAACTCGTGGCTCGTTTGGTCGAGCTTGATCTTTGCATTTTTTACGGACCTTCCATCCTTGCCAACGATCCTGATCGCTCCGTTCCCCTTTCGGTAGTTCTCGATGCCGTATGTCACTCTTTCATCGACATCGTCCTTTTGCTGCTCGAACAGCTCTAAAACGTCTCTTTTTTCGTCCATTTTTCCCCTCCCGAGTTTTTTTCATTATATCACACAGAAATTGTTAAGTACACCTATAAATCAATACAACAGGTTGACTTTTCAAAACAAATATGATAGAATAACATCAGATATCAGGAGGTGTATTATGTTTTTCGAAAAAGATATCCTGTCATTTCATATCTTGGACGTTCTTGAGTTAAAGCAGCGCAACGTGTGTATGATGAACAAGGGGCGAAATTTCAACGCCCTGTCATTTCGTATCCACTCGGATGCTGTCCTACGGACCGAGGCAAAGGAATATCGAATGAGAGACAATTTCGTCTCCTACGTTCCCGCACGGCTGGATTACAGCCGCGAAGGAACTCAAGACGAGCTGATCGCCGTGCATTTCGACACCACGAACTACCATACAAAGCAAATTGAATGCTTTGAGCCCAAAGACCCCGACGCACTTCTGAAGCTTTTTCGGGAGATATTACTCTGCTGGGAGCAAAAGGAGATCGGTTATCGATACCGATGCTCCGCGATTTTGTATGAAATATTTTCCGAATGTTATACGCAGAATTACGTCTCAACGTCAAAAGATTCAAAAATTCAGAACTCGGTAGAGTATTTGTTGAAAAGCTATAAAAAAAGCGACCTCACGATCAAGGAGATCGCAGATAAGTCGTTTATGAGCGAAGTATATTTCAGAAAGCTCTTCAAGGAGGAGTACGGCGTTTCCCCACAAAAATACATCATAGACCTGAGGATCCAAAACGCGGTAGGATTGATCTCCGCGGGATACTATTCGCTCAAAGAGGTCGCTTATATGTCGGGCTACAACGACTATAAATATTTTTCGGTGGAATTCAAAAAAAACATGGGTGTATCACCATCGGAATATCTGTATAATTACAAATGAAAGTGCTCCACAAACATCGACCGCAAACTTATCAAAACCCGCAAAGGTTGCCTTCGCCCACCCAATCAAGGCCAAAAAAAGAGAGCACCGACATAGCAAGTAAAGCTTGGCTTTGTCGGTGTTCTCTTTGATTTTATCACTGACGTGATAATGGGTGGTGGAGATGATGGGAATCGAACCCATGTCCGAAAACCCCTTGACACGACCTTCTCCGTGGGCAGTTTGTTGTTTAGAATTCCCCGTCTGCGGCGCGAACAAACACGCTCCGCGTCAGAGTAGCCCTTTTTTGCTTGATCGGCTCAAGAGCGAACCACCGATGCAAGTTCACCGCTCATTTGACGCTCAGTCCTCGGTCGCGGTACTCCGAGGAGGAACGGGTGACCCGCAGGTCACAGCACCGCCAATTGGCATCCCCGAAGGGATGTCAATTAGGCAGCCATAGCAACAGTGTTGTTGTCGTTTATTTTTTAAAGTTGAGCAGTTTACGGGATTACTCAGCCCGCCACGCTTATCGTGCCTCAGAATCCCCGTCGAGACCATTGCACCCCCGAGGAACTGTTGCGCTCCTTATTATAGCAGATACCCGTGCATTTGTCAAGCATAATCTTGCGACATTCTTTGCGCGCTCGAGCTTCTTTACTGTGATCCCAGCAGCTCGCTGACCGTCACAAATTTATAGCCACGCGCAAGCAGCTCGGGAATGAACAGGCGCAACGCCTGCATCGTATCGCAGCCACCCGATTGGTAGTCGTGCATCAGGATAATATTACCGCCTTGCGTATTATCCAGCACGTAGGACGAGATCCGCTCGGCAGGGGTATGCGCCCAATCCAGTGTGTCGATATCCCAGAGGATGATCGAATAGTCCTGCTCGCGCGCGACCGCCAGCACTCGCTCGTTCCAGCTTCCCTCGGGCGGACGGAAGAGCTTGGGGCTGGTATCCGTCACGCTTTGAATGATGCGTTCACACGCCTGCAGCTCCTGCCGAAGCTCCTGCTCCCCCGTTTTGACCGCGCTGGGGTGAGTGTAGGTGTGGTTTCCGATCTCGTGCCCTCGACGTGCCACGTCGCGCGCGGCCTCGGGATAATACGAAACGTTCTCGCCCACAAAAAAGAAGGTGGCGCGGACGCCGTACTCGTCCAGAATATCGAGAATTTGCCCCGTATAACGCGGATGCGGTCCGTCGTCAAAGGTGAGCGCGATCTTGCCCGAGTTGTTTTCGTGATTGCGATAAACACCGATCGGCAGCGCGGCCGCAGGAAGGCACAGCGCGGTGCATACGACAAACACGATCAGCCCGCGGATCAACGGGCGGCGGTCAGCTCGTCTAGCGTGCCAAAGCGATAGCCCATTGCGCGGCATTCGTCGATCACCTCCCCCAAAATGGCTGCGTTGGTGGCGGAGGTGGGGTGCAGCAGCATCACCTCACCTGCGTGGACGTTGTCGAGGATCTTTTGCTTCGCCGCCTCCTCGCTCATTTGCTTGGCGTTATCCCAATCGGCATAAGCGAAGCTCCAAAAGACCGTTTTGTAGCCCATCTCCTGCGCCTGCTTGAGATTTTGCTCGCTGAAGCTTCCCTCGGGCGGGCGGTAATAGCGCGCAAGCTCCCTGCCCGTCTGCTCGCGGCAGACTTGCTCCAACGCAGTCAGCTCTGCCTCAAAGGCGGACGGATCGCTCACGCGCGCCATATCCTTATGATGTGCCGTATGATTGCAGACCAGATGCCCCTCGTCAAACATACGCCCGACCAGCGCACGCTCCGCCTCCACCAGATGTGACAGCACAAAGAAAGCGGCGGGGACTTGCTTTTCCTTCAAGGTATCCAAAATTTTGGCGATGTTTCCGTTTTCATAGCCCGCGTCAAAGGTCAGATAGATGACCTTATCCGTCTCGTTGGGTGAAATATAGTAGCCGTCGTATTGGCCAATATAGGAAAACGATGCATCCGCTGTCGGTCGCTGATGCTGTGCGACGTGCGCGCAGTACCAATGCGAGCTTTTCGCGTTGACGCTCAACGATGCCACCGCACCCAGCGTCAGCAGCATCGCCGCCACAAGTGCCGTAGCTTTGATCGCTCGTTTCAATCAAATCACTCCCTTCGACTTTAGTATGCGCCGTCTCGGGCAAAGAAAACTGCCGCTTTTTGGTTGCGTGACGGTCATTGGGCGAAAAAATTGAAAAAACACACAAAAAGCCGCTGCTTTTTCTTGCAAATATGCTTTTGTTCAAAGAAAGTTCACAAATACAAGGTATAATGGTAGTATCAAAACGCAGGGAGGTTTGATCGATGGCACAAAACACCTTTTGCCGAAGAGAAAAAAAGCTGTTGATCGACCAAGCGCTGATGCCTGTGCTTCAGCGTGAGCTGGAGCCCTATATGGATGCCGACAAATATAACGTGGACGGTCAGCCCTACCCCATCTGCAATCTGTATTTCGACGATGACGCAGACAGCATCATCCGCCACTCGATCTCCAAGCCGACCTTCAAGGAAAAGATGCGACTTCGCAGCTACGGCACCCCCGATATGGACACGAAGGTGTTTCTTGAGATCAAGCGAAAAAGCTGTCGCATCGGAACCAAGCGGCGTATCAAGATGAAGCTGAGCGAAGCGTACGCCTATTTGAACCACGGCACGCCGCCGTCCGATATGTCACCGCTGGACACCCAGATCCTTCGGGAGTTTGACTACTACCGAGCGATCAACCCCGTCTATCCTAAGGTTTACATCAGTTATATGCGAAATGCCTATTTCGGCAAGGATGATCCTTCCTTCCGCGTGACCTTCGACCGCGAGATCCTGACTCGCCGCGAGGACGTTGCACTGGAATCGGGGCGCTACGGCACACCGCTTCTGCCCGAGGGAAAGGTCCTGCTTGAAATCAAATTCACCGGTGCTGTGCCGCTTTGGTTTGCGCGCCTGATGAGTAGCCACGGACTTTCGTTTGGATCGTTCTCCAAATACGGAAACGAATACAAGTCCTCGCATTCTCGCTCCGATAAAACCGAACATATGAAAGGAAGCTTGTCACAGAGCGATCAACCGTTATGAATGCTATTTTAACATTATTAGATCTTACTACACTGACACTGGGACGCGCGCTGGCCGTCCTCGGCACAACCGTTGGGCTTGCTCTCGCGATCACGTTGACCTACTGGTTTACGCACCGCCGTATGGCACTCAAATCCTCGATTATGATGACCATTCTGCTGATGGGACCCATCGCGGGCATCGTCGTGCTGGTGGTCGGAAACAGCCTGGCCCGTGCGGTCAGCATTGGCGGCGGCATTGCCCTCATTCGCTACCGCTACACAATGAACGATCCGCGCGATCTGATCTATCTGTTCCTGTCGCTGGCCATCGGTATGGCGTGCGGTGTCGGTGCCATCGGATATGCCGCAGTGGCAACGCTGGTCGTCTGTCTGCTCCTCATTCTTGCCAACCTCCTTGGCTTTGACCGCTTGCGTAACCGTATGCTCAAGCTCAAAGTCACAGTTCCCGAGGATATCAACTACGTCGGTATGTTTGAGAGCGTGCTCAAGGAATACTGCAAGACCTGGACGCTCGAGAAGGTCAAAACGACCGAATACGGCACGCTGATCGATCTTCATTATCACGTCCGTCTGAAGGATATGAAGCAGCAAAAGGCGTTCATCGACGGCATCCGTTGCCTCAACGGCAATCTTGCTGTGGTGCTCTCCGAGACGGCCGACGATCGCGGTCTGGAATAATCAAAAAAACACGGTGAGTGGAGAAAATCCACTCACCGTTTATTTTTATGATGCTTTTGTTGTTGGGTGCTTACCAAGCATATGCAAGCCCCACTTCATCAGATAATAGCCACCGACACCGATCAGCACGTCCGCGCTGTAATAGCAAAGCATCCAAAGCGCGTCGACGAGATCGGCAGGGGGGCCGACCGTCACGTCAAAGACCAGGCGACCAAGCACACGGATGACACTCACACAGATGGCACTGCCGCGTGCCGCACGAAGCAACGGATCGGATTGGATCGGTTGCTTTTTTTGCGGATAGACCTCCGCATCGCGACAAATCGAGCGCTCAAGCGTACGCGCACCGTCGCTCTTAACGCGAAAGATGCGGTCAAACGCCGCCCCCGAGCGATAGCAGCCCCCCACGATCAGCGCGAGCTGGATCAGCTCGGGAATGAGATTGATGACGACCGCCCAGCCGCCGATAAACCTCATAGCCATCAATGCGGTGAAACGCAGCACGGATGCGGCTACGGCAATGCCGATATACACGGCACCGCCCCTGAGTCCATCGTCGAACAGAGCGCGAAGGACCAAGGCGTATGACACGAAAAACGCAACCAACTCGACACCCTGATAGCCCCATTCAAGCAACTCGGGCAGCAGCGTTCCCGCGTAAAGAACGTCGCTGGAGACGATATCGCAGATGAAGATCAAGCCGATATAAAGAGCGAACAGTAGCAAAAGCAAGATGGCAAAGCCCACCGCTCTGCCTCGCGGTGTCCGCAGATAATTCAACGCAGCGTGCATAAAAAGATCCTTTCCTTGAGCATTGCATACAGTATAACACAAGGCAAAGAAAAAAGAAAGGGCTTTTTGTAAATTTTCATCCGTCGCCGTATTTTTCATCAGCTTGTCTCATATAGTTTGATAACAAAACGAAAAGGAGCCTTGACAAGCCATGAATCAACCGAAAAAAAACGCCTGCCGCCTACCGATCAACACCGAACAGTGCGTGCTGGATTATCCCCTTCCGCTGACACCTGAGCGTATGTACGCGTATCTCGAATGCTTCGAGCAACGATATCCGTTTCTTTCCTTTGGCACGCTTGGTGAGAGTGTACTGGGAAATCAGATTCCTATGGTAACGTTGGGCGAGGGCAAAAAAACGTTTGTTTACATCGGCACGCATCACGCGATGGAATGGATGACCTCGGTTTTGCTGATGCGATTTATCAACGAATACGCAGAGGGCGTGCGCGAGGGTCGGCGCATTTACAACGTCCATCTCCCTTACTTATTCAAGGAGCGACGCATCATCGTTATCCCGATGCTCAATCCCGACGGTGTCTCTTACGTGCTGGAGGGCGTACACAGCGACAATCCCCTGCACTCCCGCCTTGAGCGTATGAATCCCTCTCATCCCGACTATTCCCACTGGCAGGCCAATGCGCGCGGGGTCGATCTCAATCACAACTACGACGCAGGCTTTTCCGAATACAAGGCACTGGAGCGTGAGGCGGGCATCTTGGGCGGTGCGCCGACCCGATACAGCGGAGAGTCGCCCGAATCCGAGCCCGAGGTGGGGTATCTTTGCAATTATCTGCGCTTTCAGCGTGAGAATGTCCACGCGGTGTTGACGCTCCACACGCAAGGCGAGGAGATCTACTACACGAGCGGTGGCGAGGTCGCACCGCGCTCTGCGGCGATGGCCAAGGCGCTCGCGCGACTATGCGGCTACCAACTCGCCACGCCCGAGGGTATGGCGGCATATGGCGGCTTGACCGATTGGTGCATCCGCGCACTGGGGCTTCCCTCGTTTACGGTCGAGTGCGGCAAGGGCGAGAATCCCTTACCTGCCGAACAATATTTTTGCGTTTACGCAACGGTGCGACAAATGTTGTTTGAGGCGCCGCTGCTTCTGTAAGGAGGTCCTGATATGAAGTGCCAAGCGATTACACGCGCGCTCTCCCTTGTGCTGTCCTTTCTTTTGATGATTCCCCTTTGCCTTCCCCTTTCGGTCAGTGCCGAGGAGACGCCGCCATCCTCGATCGGCGCCCCTGACGACAGCCTTGCGCTCAACTGCAAAAGTGCCGTTCTGATGGAGGCACACACGGGTACCGTTCTCTACGCGCAAAATGCCGCCGAGGCGCTGCCGCCCGCATCCGTAACCAAAATTATGACGCTTCTGCTTGTGATGGAGGCGCTGGACGCGGGAAAATTCAAGCTGAGCGACCTTGTCACCGCCAGCGAGAATGCCGCGAGCATGGGCGGCTCGCAGGTCTATCTCAAGGTGGGCGAGACGATGACGGTCGAGGATATGATCAAGAGCGTGGTCATCAGCTCGGCCAATGATGCCGCCGTTGCGCTGGCGGAATTCGTCTCGGGCGACGTCTCGACCTTCGTGCGGCAAATGAACGAGCGCGCCAAGGAGCTTGGTATGGATTCCACGGTCTTTGAAAACGTGACGGGGCTTGACGACACAGCCGAGCATCATCTGACCAGCGCGATGGACATTGCGCGGATGTCGCGCGCTCTCATCGCTCACCCGACCGTTCTCAAATACAGCTCGATCTGGATGGACACCATCCGCGGCGGCGCATTCGGTCTGACCAACACCAACCGCCTCATCCGCTTTTACCGCGGCGCAACGGGCCTCAAAACGGGCTCGACCTCCAAGGCGGGCTTTTGCGTGTCGGTGACCGCCGAGCGCGACGGGCTCTCGCTCATCTGCGTCATTATGGGCGCAGAGACGCGCGATATCCGCAACGCGCAGGCCACCCGTCTGCTCGATTGGGGATTTGCCAACTATACCGCTTACGTCGCGCCCGAAGAAGCACTGTCTGCCATCCCCGTCACGGGTGGCACGTCTGCTTCTGTCCCCGCCGTGCGGGAGGAGCTTCGATGCGTGCTTCCGCGCGATGAGGCATCACGGGTGGAGTGCCGTATGGAGCTGCCCGAACGGGTCGATGCCCCTATCACGCGTGGGGACGTGCTGGGCAAAGCGATCTATCTCGTCGACGGTAAGACGATCGGTGAGGCAACTGTCACCGCCGCGCAGGACGTCGAACGCATTGGATTTTTTGAGTTTTGGCGACGGTTGAGCGCAAGGATACTGCTCGCGGCGGGAGTATGATCGGTCGCGAGCAAAAAAACTTACGAAAGATACGCAGAAAATTGCGAAAATCTACTTGCAATCGTTCGCCTTTTGGTGTACAATATTAGCACCAACCATCAAAGGCACGTTCGGCGTGTCTGCTAACAAGAAAGGTGAATCCACAATGTCTTTGAAGCTCAACGATCATTATCTGAACAAGTTTATCCGCCCCGAGGAGTACGCCAACATTCAGCCTGCCATCTCGGCCGCGCACGAGCAGCTCGTCTCGCGCAAGGGTCCCGGCAGCGATTTTCTCGGCTGGGTCGACCTCCCCGAAAATTACGATAAAGAAGAATTTGCCCGCATCAAGGTCGCATCCGAAAAGATTCGCAAGTCGTGCGATATCCTCGTCGTCATCGGCATCGGCGGCTCGTATCTGGGCGCACGCGCTGTCATTGAATTCGTCAAGGGTCAGCAGTACAACCAGGTCAACGGCACTGCCCCTGACATCTACTACGCAGGCCGCGATATCAGCGCAGCCTCGATGAACGAGCTGCTCGCCATCTGCGAGGGCAAGGACGTTTGCATCAACGTCATCTCTAAGTCGGGCACGACCACCGAGCCCGCCGTCGCCTTCCGCGTCTTCCGCGCACTACTGGAGAACAAGTACGGCAAGGACGGCGCACGCGAGCGTATCTTCGTCACGACCGACCGCGCACGCGGCACGCTTAAGAGCTTCTCGGATGACGAGGGCTATGAGACGTTCGTCGTTCCGGATGACGTCGGCGGTCGCTACAGCGTGCTGACGGCTGTCGGTCTGCTTCCCATCGCCGTCGCAGGCATCGACATCGACGCGCTGATGAAGGGTGCAAACGATGCACGTCTTGCCTTCA
>JAGBTR010000203.1 GCA_017631215.1 Clostridia bacterium
CGCTCGCCGTTTGGATAACAAAAAACGCCGCTTCGTGCGACGTGCTTTTGTTTGGGCAGAGGCAGGTGCTCTACCTTTTAGTCTGTTTTTCTTGCCATGAAAGGTTTTGGGGGTGCAGGGGGACTTTTTACAAAAAGTCCCCTTGCGCGTTCCTCTCGTTCCTCTCGTTCCTCTCGTCCCCCTCGTCCCCTTAAAACGCCCAGTCGCCGTCCTTGAAGAGGGGGATGCGGCGGCCGTCCTTAGTGATGGCGGTGACCGAGAGGTCCTCGGTGCCGATCATAAAGTCGACGTGGTTCATCGAGTCGTTGATGCCCATGGCGTGCAGCTCCTCGAGCGTGTACTTGTCGTAGTCCTTGACGGTGTTGGTATAGCCTGCGCCGAGAGCCAGGTGGCAGGATGCGTTCTCATCGAACAGCGTCTCGTAGAAGGTCAGACCGCTCTGGCTGATGGGGGAATGGAAGGGAACAAGCGCGCACTCGCCAAGGTAGGCGGCGCCCTCGTCCATCTCGATCATCTGGCGGAGCAGCGCCTCGTTCTTTTCGGCGTGAACCTCGACCGCCTTACCCTCGTGGAAGCGGACGGAGAAGCCGTCGATGATCTCGCCGCGGTAAGACAGCGGCTTGGAGGAGTAGACGATACCCTCGGCAACGCCGCGCTTGGGGGTCGCGAAGACCTCCTCGGTCGGCATATTGGGATTGAAATACTCACCGCCCAGCGTCTGCTCGATCGCACCGCAGAACAGACCGTTCTCGATCATGCCCACGGTCAGGTCGGTGCCGTTGGAGGCGTGGTACTCAAGCGACACGATGTCCAGCGAGTTGAGATACTCGCAGCGTGCCGTCATATCGGCGTTGTGTGCGTTCCAGGCCTCGATGCCGTCCTGCACCTCACCGCCCAGGCTCTTGGTCATACGAACGGTGTAGAGAATGGCATCCCACAGCTTTTCCATCGCCACGCTTGCGCGGTCGTTCGGGAACATCTTCTTTGCCCAAGCCTTGCCCGCCACAGCGGCGATGCACCACTTGTACTTGTTTTCCATCGCCTCGCGGTAGGGCTTGATCACGCCGTAGCGCGCCTGCGCGGCCTTGGCGTTCTTCTCCTGATTCATACCTGCCAGACCGTCGGGATCCTCCGAGATGAGGTAGAGCATCGCGGGCAGCTTGTCAACTCTGTGCTGCCACTTGGCACGGTCGACCTCCTCCACGGTGGACAGATTTTTGAGCGAGCGGTAGGTGACGTCGATCTTCTCAAGCGCCTGATGCGTCCACTCGACGCGCACGCGAGCGGCGCCTGCGCGGTAGCACTCACGCACCACCATCTCGACGAATTCGGGCTGATCCAGCTCGGCAACGACGATGACCTCGTCTCCCTTTTTGACGTTGACACCTACGCGAGCGAGTAGCTTGGCGTAGCTTCTGAGTGTTGTTTTTTTCATATTACCAGTTCTCCTTCGAGATCGATTTGAGCTTTTCGCACGCGGCTTTCAGCACTTTTTTATCGTTGTTGTGGGTCAGAACCGATTCAGCTCCATCGAGCGGGATCCACTCGACCTGCGCGATCTCGCCGCGGCGCGGTCGGACGTAGACCTGATCGGTGCGACCGAGAAAATAGACGACCTGCTTCTCGACGCCGGGCGCGGGCGTGTAGTAAACGACGTGACGGAAATCGGGCACGACGGTGAACTGCACCGAGGTCTCCTCCATCACCTCGCGCAAGGCGGTCTCGCGCTCGGTCTCGCCGCTCTCGACGTGACCCTTGGGAAAGGAACGGTAGCCGCCGGGACGGTGACGGATCATCAGAATATAAAATTGGCCTGTCACGGCATCGCGGCGCAGAACCAGCGCACCGCAGGATTTTTCAAAGGTGATATTGTTCTCGGTGACGCTCACCGCGCTCCCTCCCTTGCGTGAGAATTTTCAGTACAAACAGCGAAAACCGGGAAGCCAAATTGGCGTTTTCCCGGTATCGCTATCGGAATTATTGCTTGACCTCTTCCATAATGAAGGCCTCAAGAACGTCGCCGATCTTAATGTCGTTGAACTTTTCAAGACCGATACCGCACTCAAAGCCCTGTGCGACCTCGCGGGCGTCGTCCTTGAATCTCTTGAGCGAGGAGACCTCGTCCTCGAAGATGACGATGCTGTCGCGCAGCACGCGGATCTTGGATGCGCGGGTGATCTTACCGTCGGTGACGTAAGAGCCGGCGATGGTGCCGACACCGGGCACGTGGATGGTCTGGCGGACCTCGGCGTGACCCATCAGGGCCTCGACGTACTTGGGAGCCAGCATACCCTTCATAGCAGCCGTGATCTCCTCAATGGCGTCGTAAATGACGCGGTAGGTGCGGATCTCGACGCCCTGACGCTCGGCGCTGTCAAGTGCCGACTTGTCGGGACGGACGTTGAAGCCGACCACGATCGCGTTGGATGCGGCGGCGAGCATAACGTCGCCCTCGGTGATACCACCGGCGGCCGAGTGAATGACGCACACCTTGACCTCCTCGTTGGAGATCTTGACCAGAGAAGCCTTAACAGCCTCTGCCGAGCCGACCACGTCGGCCTTGACGATGACGTTGAGGTTCTTGACGCCCTCCGAGATCTGTGCAAACAGATCGTTGAGGTTGGCGCGTGCGTTGGCACGGAAGCCCTCCTCCTTGGCGGCGTTCTTACGGTCGTCGGCAAGCGTACGAGCCATTCTCTCGTCCTCGACGGCCTGGAACTCGTCGCCTGCGGTAGGAACCTCGGCAAGACCCGTGATCTCAACGGGAACGGAGGGACCTGCCACCTTGACGGGCTTACCGCGGTGATCCGTCATCGCACGGACACGACCGACTGCCGTACCCGCAATGACGATATCGCCGTCGTGCAGCGTACCGTTCTGAACCAGCACGGTCGCCACGGGACCGCGACCCTTATCCAGCTTTGCCTCGATGATGATACCCTTGGCGCGGCGGTTGGGGTTGGCCTTGAGCTCCTTGACCTCTGCGACGAGCAGGACGCTCTCGAGCAGGTCGTCGATGCCCTGACCCGTCAGTGCGGATACGGGGACGCACATAACGTCGCCGCCCCACTCCTCGGGGAGCAGGTCATACTGGGTCAGCTCCTGCTTGATCTGATCGGGGTTTGCGGTGGGCTTATCCATCTTGTTGATGGCTACGATGATATCGATGCCTGCTGCCTTTGCGTGATGGATCGCCTCGACCGTCTGTGGCATGATACCGTCATCGGCTGCGACGACCAGAATTGCGATATCGGTCGCCTGTGCGCCGCGGGCGCGCATTGCGGTGAAGGCCTCGTGACCGGGCGTGTCAAGGAAGGTGATATCCTGACCCTGCGCCTTGACGCGGTATGCGCCGATGTGCTGGGTGATACCGCCGGCCTCGCCTGCGGTGACGTGGGTGTGACGGATGGCGTCGAGCAGCGAGGTCTTACCGTGGTCAACGTGACCCATCACGCACACGACGGGTGCGCGCAGCTGCAGATCGTCTGCCGAGTCCTCGGTCTCGTCAAACAGACGCTCCTCGATCGAGACAACGACCTCCTTGGTGGCCGTGATGCCGAACGAGTCGGCGATCAGAGCGGCGGCGTCAAAGTCGATGACCTGGTTGACCGTTGCCATAACGCCCAGCATCATCAATGCCTTAACGACCTCACCCGTCTTGACCTTGAGAGCCGACGCCAGATCACTGACGACGATCTCCTCGGGCAGCGTGACGCTGGTGGGAAGGATGTGAGCGGGCTCGTTCATCTTCTTCTTGGCACCCTTGCCAAAGGTATTCTTAGAGGAGGTACCGCGTGCCGCACCGGGCTGCTGACGACGGGCCTTGCCGCCGTCACTTCCGCGCAGGGCGCTGTCGCGCTCGGACACGAAGTTCTCCAGCTTATCATCATATTTCGAGGGGTCATAGGTGGCACCGCCGCGCGTGTCGACCACACGGGTGCTGCGCTGAGAGGGCGAAGCGGGCGTGCTGGTCACGCGGATGGTAGCCTGAGGATGGAAGGTCTCCTTCAGACCGCCGACCTGCGGATGCTCTCTGTCCTTATCAAAGCCGCCGCCGAAGCCGCCGCCCTGCGGACCCTTACCACCGCCCTGCGGACCCTTGCCGTTTTGCGGTCTGTTGCCGCCAAAGCCGCCCTGGTTGTAGCCGCCCTGACCAAAGCCGCCCTGCTGAGGACGGTTACCCTGCTGACCAAAGCCACCCTGCTGGGGTCTCTGACCGTAGGGAGCATTGCCGCCTTGTGCGGGTCTCTGACCGTAGCCGCCCTGCTGAGGACGGTTGCCCTGCTGACCAAAGCCACCCTGCTGGGGTCTCTGGTTGTAGCC
>JAGBTR010000034.1 GCA_017631215.1 Clostridia bacterium
ACAACTTCTATGCGTCCTTGGGGCTCTCCTCGCTTCGCTCGGTGCAAATTCGCTTCGCAAGGCGCGGCTTGAAATTTTTGTTCAGCAAAGATTCTCCGTCTTGTTCGGCACCGCCTCCAAGACGAGTTGGGCTGGGCTTCTATGCCCGACTTTGGGCAAACTCGCCGCCCGCATAACAAAAATGGGGGAGTTGGGCTAAAACCGTTTTGCAAAACGACAGAGGGACATCAATGAACCATCCGTAGGAGGGGAATCTTTGGATTTCCCGACGCGGCTTTTGGCTGAAGAGGCGACCTCTGCGCAACCGCGGAAAAATGTCTCGATGGCTTTGGCGCACACCCGAATAAAACACATTTTTCCGAGGGGCGCGGAGAGATGTGAGAAAGGCGCCGCACCACGGGAATCCAAAGGGCAGAGCCCCGCAAAGAGTTTTGCGTTCGCGCTTTTGCGCGATGCTCACGCAAGTGAGCAAGCAAAATCTCTGGGAACTCGGCTTGCCGAGTTCGGTTTTCTTGCTTCGTTCTTTGCCACAAGGCAAAGAATGAAGATAAGCGATCCCCGAACGCCTATTTCGGCAAAGCCGAAATGGTGTGTGAGGGTAAAGGAAAGAAGTTGTAGGGCATAAAAATATCTCCCTCTCCCCCCGCTTCCGCTCATACTCTCACCACGTTGCCCTCCGTCGGCACCCCTTGCTCCACGCTCATCGCGTTTTCCAGCGTTGTGCGTGCGATCGCCTCAAGCGCCTCGGCCGTGAGAAAGCCTTGGTGCGAGGTGATGATCACGTTGGGGAAGGAGAGAAGACGCGCGGTGATGGACGACTGCAAAATGTCGTCCTCGCGGTTCTCGAAAACGTTGTCGTCCTCCTCCTCGTATACGTCCAGTCCAACACCGAAAAAGCGCCGCTCGCGGATGCCCGCGATCAGTGCCTCGGAATCCACCAGCGCACCGCGCGAGGTGTTGACCAGAATGCACCCAGGCTTGATCTTGGCGATCGTCTCGGCGCGGATGAGGTGATAGGTGTCGTCAAGCAAAGGGCAGTGCAGCGAGAGCAGATCACTCTCCGCCAGCACCTCGTCCAGCTCGCGGTACTCCACACCCGCCGCGCGCAGAGCATCGCTCGGGTATTTGTCGTAGGCAATGACCTTCATACCAAAGCCCTGACAGATGCGGCACATCGCCTGACCGATCTTGCCCGTGCCGATGATGCCCGCCACCTTGCCGTGGAAGGTCATACCCGTCAGCGAAACGAGGCTGAAGTTGTTTTCGCGCACCTTAATATACGCCTTGTGAATGTGGCGGTTGACCGCCAGCGCCAGCGCCATTGCGTGCTCGGCGACCGCCTCGGGCGAGTAGCCGGGTACACGCAAAACGGTCATATCGAATTCGTCTGCGGCGACCAGATCGACCTGATTGAAGCCCGCGCAGCGCAAAAGAATGGTCTTGACCCCCTCGCGGTAAAGGGCAAACAGCACGTCGCGGCCAAGATCGGCGTTGACAAAGGCACAAATGGCATCGTAGCCGTTGGCCAGTCGCGCCGTCTCGGGCGTCAGATCGGCGGTGAGATAATCCAGCGTGACGGCGGGGAAATTCGGCAGCTGTGCGTCGAACGAGGCGCGGTCGTAGGTTTTGGCGTCGTAAAATAGGATCTTCATAGCTCTGTCCTCTCGTTTTTGAGAATATTGTTTGTAATTTTTGCGGTTTTATACAAAAAACGGAGACTTGGAAACCAAGCCCCCGTTTGTGTGATCAGATTTTGCCCTTCTGACGGAACATCAGGTAGGCGTAGGTCGGGATGGGCCAGAACTCGGACGAGGTCTTGGTCTCAAGCGCATCGACCTCTCGACGCAGCGTTTCCATCGCGGGAATGACGCGGTTGCAGTAGGCGTCGGCCAGGCGCGTGGCATCGCCCATCAGCGCAACCGCCTCGCGGTCGGCCACCTTGAGCGTTTCCAGTGCCTCATAGGCGCGCTCCATACCCTCGGACAGCTCGATGAGCTGCTTTTCCTCAAGGCGCGTGGGGATGTGCGGACCGATCGTCTTTTTGTTGACGGCGGTCGAGGCGAGCAGTGCCACGTAATTCTCGACGGCGGGAAGAATATCTCTCTCGGCCATTTCGATCATCGTCAGCGCCTCGATGTTGACCGTCTTGGCGTAGCCCTCGAGCAGGATCTCCTTGCGCGAGCGCACCTCGGCCTCGGACATAATGTTGTTCTTGACGAACAGATCGAGGTTCTTGGGCGCGTCAAACAGGGCGTAGGACTCGGGAGCGGTACGCAGGTTGAGCAGACCGCGGCGTGCGGCCTCCTCGCGCCACTCGTCCGAGTAGCCGTTGCCGTTGAACAGAATGCGCTCGTGCGCGGTAAACGTCTCGCGGATCAGTGCGGCGAGCTCGCTGTCGAAATCGTCAGCGGCCTCGAGGCGATCGGCAAACTGCGAGAACACCTCGGCGACGGCCGTGTTCAGAATGATATTGGGCAGGGCGATGTTTTGTGCCGAGCCGACCATACGGAACTCAAACTTATTGCCCGTAAAGGCGAAGGGCGAGGTGCGGTTACGGTCGGTGGTATCGCGACGGAAGGAGGGCAGCGTGGGGATGCCCAGATTCATCGTGCCCGCGTCGTGTGCGGCGTAGGTCTTGCCGTCCACGATGGCGCGGATGACGTCGCTGAGCTCGTCACCCACGAAGATGGAGACGATGGCGGGAGGCGCCTCGTTGCCACCCAGACGGTGGTCGTTGCCCGCGGTTGCGACGGACACGCGCATCAGATCCTGATAATCGTCGACGGCCTTGACAACGGCGGCGAGGATGAGCAGGAACTTGCGGTTTTCAGCGGGGGTCTTGCCGTGGTCGAGCAGATTTTTGCCCGTATCGGTCGACAGCGACCAGTTGTTGTGCTTACCCGAGCCGTTGACGCCCTCAAAGGGCTTCTCGTGGAGCAGGCAAACGAGGTCGTGATGGGCGGCCAGGCGCTTCATCTCGTCCATAATGAGCAGGTTGTGGTCGACGGCGTTGTTGGTGGGGGCGTAGATGGGGGCGAGCTCGTGCTGTGCGGGCGCGGCCTCGTTGTGCTTGGTCTTGGCGTCGATGCCCAGCATCCAAAGCGCCTCGTCCAGCTCCTTCATATACTCAACGACCTGCGCCTTGAGCGGGCCGTAGTAATGGTCGTCCATCTCCTGACCCTTGGGTGCGGGTGCGCCGAACAGCGTGCGTCCCGTGAAGAGCAGGTCCTTGCGCTGGTTGCGCAACGTACGGCTGATGAGGAAATACTCCTGCTCAGCGCCAACGGTCGAGGTGACACGCTTGGTTTCGGTATCACCGAACAGACGCAGAATGCGAAGCGACTCGCGGTTGAGTGCGTCCATCGAGCGGAGCAGAGGGGTCTTGGTGTCCAGTGCCTCACCGCTCCACGAGCAGAAGGCGGTGGGGATATAGAGCGAGCCGTCCTTGACGAAGGCATAGGAGGCGGGATCCCACGCGGTATAGCCGCGCGCCTCAAAGGTGGCACGCAGACCGCCCGAGGGGAAGGACGAGGCATCGGCCTCGCCTTGGATGAGCTCCTTGCCCGACATTTCCATAATAATGCGACCGTGACCGACGGGCGAGATAAAGGCATCGTGCTTTTCTGCCGTGACACCCGTCAGGGGCTGGAACCAGTGGGTATAATGGGTCGCGCCCTTTTCGATCGCCCAGTCCTTCATTGCGTTGGCGACGCAATCGGCGATGGACGGGTCGAGAGCCGTACCTCTTTCGATGGTTTTGGAGAGTGACTTATAGACCTCGCGCGGCAGTCGCTCGCGCATAACGTCGTCGCCAAATACCATACAGCCAAAGATCTCGGGGATATTTTTCATTGGTGTTTAAGCCTCCGTAGGGGGTAAAGATAGTAATACATTATTATTATAACGGGGAAGGCAAGATTTGTCAACGGGGGAAGGGGAAATTTGTTAAGGATTTTGCGGGGGAAGGGTGGGTAAATGCGGTAAAATCTGCGCACAGCCCCCATCTCCCACGCAAAAAGGGAGTGCCATTCTTCATAGCACTCCCTTATGGGTGTTTTATTCAAACTGCTCCGCAAATGCCGAAATTCTGTCCTGAATCTCTCCCATTCCGGGATACGAGGGCGCGCCCTCGAGTAGCGGCTCAAAGCAGTGACCGCCCAGATGCGAGTAAATGATCTCGCAAGGCGCGCCGAGGGCGCGGGAGCGATCGTAGAAGCGCACGCTGTTGTCGGGATAGACGAGCGTGTCGTGCGTGCCGCACATGATGAGGGTCGGCACGGACAGCGGCGTGACGTAGTCGAGCGGGCTTGCGCGGTGCGCGGCGACCAGATCGTACACGCTGTCGCGGAACAGCCGCTCGATGCGGAAGCTGACGGGTCCGTTGCCGCCAATGTCATCATAAAGATAGGTGATGGGGCTCATCGGCGCACTGCCAACGATGATAAAATCGTCTGCCACCGCATCAAAGGGCGAGTCGGCGGTAAAGCCCGCGTGGGGGGCGTGCGAGACCATCAGCGCCAGATGACCGCCCGCCGAGTGACCCGACACCAGCACGCGTGTGGGGTCAATGCCCAGCACGTCGGCAAAGTGCGCCAGATAGCGCCCGCCGTCCATACAGTCCGAGATGATCTCGTCGATGACGGCGTTGGGGGTGAGGCGGTAGGAGATGCTCGCGACCGCCCAGCCCCGCGCGCGGAGCGTTGCGATGGACTTCGCGGAAAAGCCGACCATCGACTGTGCGCTCGTCGAGTGCCAGCCGCCGCCGGGGATGACGAAATAGACGGGCGCGCGGTCGTACCTTTTCTCGGTGGGGGCGAGGAAGATCATATCGAGCTTGGTCTCGCCCACCATTTTGTAGATCAGATCCTGACGCTCGTCGGTGCCGTTCGGCACAGTGTAGCAATCGTTCATCATAATGCTTTTGTTATCCTGCTTGTTATCAGTCCTGGAACTTATCGGTGTACTCCTCAAGCTTGGTGTTGACGGGATCGCGCAGCGAAGCGAAGATCGGTCCGAGCTCCTGGTCGTCGCGGATGGCGTTGAGAATGGACTTGGAAACCTCGGCGGGATCGAGCACGTAGCCCATATCGTAGAAGCTCGACTCAACGATGATCTTGAGGTTCTCCTTGGACTGCTCGTCAACAGCCTTGCGGTTGAGCAGGACGGTATCGTACTGCTTATCCAGCGAGGTGAACTGCGACACAGCCGCCAGCGCCTCGATCACAGCGCCCATCGTCTCGGGATCCTGCACAGAGGAGGGAAGCAGAGCGAAGGTGTTGATGTAGCGGTTGGTGTTGGAGTAGTACTCCTCCTGCGCCTCGTCCATCTTGGGCATAGGAAGGAAGCCGTACTGATCCTCCATATCTGCCAGCTTGGAGATATCGCCCAGTGCGGTCGAGTGGAAGATGGCGCGGCTCTCCTTGAAGGCGGTGTTGGAGTCGTACAGACCCACGTATCTCATGACGTCATCGCCCTGATACATATCGGTGATCCAGGAGAGCAGGTTGTAGTTGTCCTCCTCCTCATAGACCACCTGCAGCTCGCCGCTCGGGGTCTTCTCGACCATGCGGCCGCCGGCAGCAAAGAACCAAGCCGTCTCGGAGTCCTGCGAGGGAGCCAGACCGTAGAAGTCGTTCACGTCCCACAGATCGTCACCGTTGAGCTGGGTCGAGGTGCCGATGATCATGGCCTCGAAGTTCTCCAGCGTCCAGGTGTTGTCATGAACCATTTCGTAAGGATCGGGCAGACCTGCCGCCTCGCGCAGACGGAAGTTGACAAGCATTCCGTAGGGAGCAAAGACGACACGGTTGGTGATGGCACCCGTGGCCATATAGATCTGGTCGTTCATGGTGAAGGCCTCGACCGAGTTCTTGTTCCACCAGGGCTGGGTCAGGTCGATGCTCTCGACCGAGCTCAGATCCCAGAGCAGATCGTTGGTGAACATCGGCAGTGCCGTTGCGCTGAGCGCGCCGAGGACGAGCGAGTAGATATCGTCACCCGAGCGGACGGTGTTGCCGATCTTGCCGAACATCGCGCTGTCCAGCACATCGTCGTAGTAGATGTCGATGCCGAAGTATTCCTCGATCATCATATCGCGCTCGAACAGCGCGTCGTGGACGATATTGCCGTCGATGTCATCGTCATTGGTGAACTGCTCGACGAAGATGACGTTCTCGTACGAGGCGGAGGCGGCGACGAGGAACTCAAAGCCCTCCTCAAACGCCTTCTTGGGGATGGCGTTGAGCACCGACTCTGCCGTTTGCACAGGCTCGGTGGGCTGCTCGGGATCGACGGGGGTGTCGGGGGTGCTGGGGTTGCTGGGCTGATCGGGCGTGTCGGGCTGATCGGGCGTATCGTTGCCGCAAGCCATAAGAGGCAGAACGAGCAGCATCGCCAGAAGCAGAACGACCACGCGCAGAAGGGCAGTGTGTTTCATAGCATATACCTTTCTTTGATGTTTATTTTAGGTAATAAAACCATTATAACGGAAAAAAAGAAATTTGTCAACGGGAAAAGCGGATTTTTTTGCGCGATCGGCGGCAAATGCCCACCGCCCCACGGCGACGCAAAAAAGCCCCCTCCCGCCAAAGCGGCAAGAGAGGGCTTTTGTGGTTTGTTTTTTTACGTCGGGCAGTGGTAGACCTCGCGGTACAGCGCGTCGCGAAGGCGCGCGAAGGCGGTCTCGTCCACCTCGCCACCCGTCGTCATAATGAGCAGCGGGACGCTCTCGCGATCCTTGCCGTAGGCGGGCTGCACGTAGTCGTATTCGTTCAGATAAAAGCCGTTGCGACGGTAAAAGCCGATGCGCCGCCGCGCGGTTTCGGTCTCGGGCAGCTCGACCTCCAGGCAGATCGGCCTATCATATCGCTCGATCAGCTCGCTCAACAGGCGCGAGCCAAGTCCTCCGCCGCGAAGCGCGGGCGAAACGGCAAAATGCTCGAGAAAGACGACCTCGTCCAGCTCCCACACCGTCATCAGCGCGACGATCTCATCCCCCTCGCCGCGCACGACGAAAGGGAGGTAGGTCGGCTCATCCAACAGCGCGCGCTGATCCTCGCACGAACGAAGCTCGTCGCGCGGAAAGCTCTCAAGCATCAAGCGATACAGCGCGTCGTGCTCGTCGCGGCGCATACGTGCCAGCATCTCAGCGATCCTCCATATTGATATAGTCCTGCTCGTCCTTGACGCAGGCGTAGGCGGGGCGAATGATCTTGCCCGAGTTCTGGATCTCCTCCATACGGTGCGCGCTCCAGCCTGCGATGCGCGAGACGGCAAAGATGGGGGTGTACAGCTCGTGCGGCAGACCCAGCATACCGTAGACCAGACCCGAATAGAAGTCGATGTTGGGGCTGACGCCCTTGAACAGCTTGCGCTTCTCGCCGATGACCTCGGGAGCCAGACGTGCGACCGTCTCGTACAGTGCAAACTCCTCCTGCATTCCCTTTTCCTCCGCCAGCTTTTTCGCCCAGACCTTGAGGATCTCGGCGCGGGGGTCGGACATCGAGTAGACGGCGTGTCCCATACCGTAGATGAGACCGGCACCGTCGAAGGCGCTGCGGTCGAGCAGGTCGACCAGATAATCCTTGATCGAGCCCTCGTCGCTCGTGTCGACCGATTGCTTCATATCCTCGAACATCTTGGTCACCTTGACGTTGGCACCGCCGTGGCGGGGACCCTTGAGCGAGCCCAGCGCGGCCGAGATGGCCGAGTAGGTGTCGGTGCCCGACGAGGTGACGACGTGGGTGGTGAAGGTCGAGTTGTTGCCGCCGCCGTGCTCGGCGTGGAGCACGAGTGCCAGATCGAGCAGCTGTGCCTCAAGCGCGGTGAATTCACCGTTGTCGCGAAGCAGATACAGGAGATTCTCGGCGGCGCTGAGCTCGGGCTTGGGGAAGTGGATGACCAGACTGCGGTTGTTGTGATAGTGCTCGTAGGAGTGATAGCCGTAGACGGCGAGCAGCGGAAACTGCGCGATGAGCTGGAGGCACTGGCGCAGCACGTTGGGCGTCGAGATGTCGTCGGGGTGGTCGTCGTAGGCGTACAGCGCCAGCACGCTGCGCGACAGCATATTCATCATATCCTTGCCCGACGCCTTGAGGATCATATCGCGTACAAACGAGGGCGGCAGCGAGCGGTAATGCGAGAGCTGGGCGGAAAAATCAGCCAGCTCCTGCGCGGTGGGCAGCTTGGAGAAGAGAAGCAGATAGACCGTCTCCTCAAAGCCGAAGCGACCGGCGGACGAAAAGCCCTCGACCAGATCGCGCACGTCGTAGCCGCGGTAGTAAAGACGGCCGTGGCAGGGCTGGGGCGTGCCGTCGGGGCCGCGCTCCTTGGTGACGATGTTGGAGACCTCGGTCAAGCCCGCCACGACGCCGACGCCGTTCTGGTCGCGCAAGCCGCGCTTGACGTTGTGCTCGTTGTACATCGCGGGCTCGATGCCGTTGTTGGCATCACTGCGCGCCGCGAGTCGGTGCAGATAAGGGGTAAGATCGGAAAAATTGGAAGACATTTCGGACCTCCTTTGACATAGTTTGATCAAGATAGGACAGTATACCACTTTTTGCCCGATTTGTCAAGCCCCGCAAGCAAAAAAGGAGCACCCGACCGTGTAGTGTTACAATAGATGTGAGACTGAAAGTAAAAAAAGGATAGAAAAAGTGATTGAGTTCTGTTAAAATAGAATTACCCCTAACTCATCCCAACAGAAAGGACTCAATCACTTCATGAAACATTATACCACAAACAAAC
>JAGBTR010000204.1 GCA_017631215.1 Clostridia bacterium
CGACCGCATCATCGGACGAGATCGGGAGCTGTCGCGCGTTGTCCGGATCCTTTGCCGCAGACAAAAGAATACTCCTTGCTTGATCGGTGAGCCCGGCGTCGGTAAGACGGCCATTGCCGAGGCACTTGCCCAGCGCATTGTCGCGGGAGACGTGCCCTTCAAGCTCAAGAATAAGGTCGTCTATCTGCTCGACCTGACCTCGCTGGTCGCAGGCACGCAGTTCCGCGGTCAGTTTGAGGCGCGCATCCAGGGGCTCATTAACGAGATCCGCGATGCTGGCAACGTGCTGCTCGTCATCGATGAGGTGCATAATCTGGTCGGTACGGGCAACAGCGAGGGCAGTATGAACGCCGCCAATATCCTCAAGCCCGCTCTCTCGCGCGGTGAGATCCAGGTCATTGGCGCGACCACGCTGACCGAATACCGCAAATTCATCGAAAAGGACGCCGCGCTTGAGCGCCGCTTCCAGCCCGTGATGGTCGACGAGCCCTCGGTCGAGGATACCGTCGATATGCTGCGCGGTATCAAGCATTATTACGAGGACTTCCACGGCATCGTCATTCCCGACGAGCTGCTTCGCCGCACCGTGACGCTGTCCGAGCGCTATATCACCGATCGCTATCTGCCCGACAAGGCCATCGACCTGCTCGACGAGGCGGCGTCGTATCTGTCGCTCAATACGGCGGTCATCAACGAATCCTACGATATCCGTGATCAGCTTCTGAAGCTCAAGCAGCAGCGCGAGGCTCTCGAGGCCGAGACGGGCAAGATCGACGAGGCAAGACTTCAGGGGCACTATGAGCAGATCGCAAGCATCCGCGCCAAGGAGTTGGGACTGTCCGACCGCTTGCACGCCATCGAGCCCGAATGCGCCAAGGTCGAGCTGACCGTTGAGCAGCTTGCCTCGGTCATTGAGGTCTGGACGGGCGTACCCGCCAGCACCATCAGCGAAAACGAGTATGAAATGCTGTCGAGCCTTGAGCGCAAGATCAAGAGCCGCATCGTCGGTCAGGACGCCGCCGTCTCTGCCGTTGTGCGCGCCATCAAGCGTAACCGTGCGGGTGTGTCGTATAAGAGAAAGCCCGTGTCGTTTATCTTTGCAGGACCGACGGGCGTGGGTAAGACCGAGCTGGTCAAGACCATCGCCGCCGAGCTGTTCCATACGCCTGAGACGCTGATCCGTCTGGATATGTCCGAGTTTATGGAAAAGCACAGCGTTTCCCGTATCATCGGAGCGCCTCCCGGATACGTCGGCTACGACGAGGCAGGGCAGCTGACCGAAAAGATCCGCAGACATCCCTATTCGGTCGTGCTGTTCGATGAGATCGAAAAGGCGCACCCCGACGTGCTCAATATTCTTCTTCAGATCCTGGACGACGGTCGCATCACCGACGCGGGCGGAAAGACGGTCAACTTCGAGAACGTGATTCTCGTGATGACCACCAACGCAGGATCGGATCGAACGGCTTCGACCGTCGGCTTTTCCGAGAATGCGCAAACGCTGGCCGAGAGCAAGACCGAAAAGGCCCTCTCTGCCTTCCTGCGCCCCGAGTTTATCAACCGTATCGACGAGATCATTACCTTCCGTTCGTTGGACGAGAAGGATTTCACACGCATTGCATCCATTATGTTGAACGACCTTGCAGCGGCACTGGCAGAGAAGGAAATGACCTTCACCTATACGCCTGCGGCGGCCGCCCATATTGCCAAGGAATCGTATTCGGTCAAGTTTGGCGCGCGTAATATGCGCCGCTATATCCAGCGCGAGGTCGAGGACGCGCTGGCAGAGAAGATTATTTCCGACCGCAAGCATACCATTACCCAGATCCGACTGTCGGTCAGCGGCGGTCACCTGACGGTCGACTGTATGTGACCGTCATACGGCAAAGTAAGGAAAGGAGGTGCGACAGATGTACCGAAGAACACGCGAGCAATGGCACGCGAAAAAGGTCTCCGAGGTGGAGAAGCTGCTCAAAACAAATCTTGAAAACGGCTTGTCACACAAGATCTGCCGTACTCGCCTGGAGCGCTTCGGGCGTAACGAGCTGTTCTTGCCCGAGCCGCGCACAATCGGTAGCTTTGCGCACCGCATTCTGCGCGATCCCTCGTTGCTGGTGCTGTTGATCGTGTCCATCATTGCACTGTGCTTTGCTCATTTTGCCGTCGCACTGACGGTGCTGTTCGTGACGGCGGTCAGCTGTGCGGTCAGCATCGCGGCCTACGTGAAAACAGGACGCGTCAAGGAGCGTATGAGCAGCTACTCCGCACCGCGTGTGCGACTGCTTCGCAACGGTAGCGTGTTGCTTTGCGACGCGTCCGCCGTCGTGCCCGGTGACGTCTTGCTTCTGGACGTGGGCGACGTTGTGCCGTGTGATGCGCGGTTGGTTGCGTCTACCTCCAATTTCTGTGTGCTCTCCTACCGCATTGATGCCGAGGGCAAGGGCACGTATGTGATGACGGCCAAAAACGCCGCTGAGCTGTATGAGGAGAATGAGATCGTCCCCGAGCTCAAGCGCGTCAATATGGTGTATGCGGGGGCTGTGGTCCATCAGGGCAAAGCTCGCGCCGTCGTGACCGAAACGGGTGAGAATACCCTGATCGGCTTCGAGTACGGACCGCACGCGCTGGCATCGCAGGTCGGAGACCCGAGCTACCTGTCGCTTCTGCGCAAATATATGAGCCGATACAGCCTGTGGATGTGTGTGATGATTCTGCCGCTGACGGTCGCCGGTATTTTCGTCGGTCGCGGCTCGCTTTCCATCCTTGATGCGCTGTTTCTGACCGTGGCACTGGTCGCGTCCTCGCTGTCCGAGCAGGTGCTTTCGATGGGACGCATCGTGTGTGCGTCGTCGGTCATCCGCGCCTCGATCGGCGGTAAGGAAAAGAATACCGCCGTCATCAAGAATTACCGCGCCATCGATGCGATCTCGCGCGTGGACGAGCTGTTTGTGCTGGGACGCACCGCCATTTCGGACGGTCGTCTGCATCCCTATGCCGTCTATACTGCCGATTCGATCTTTTTGGGGCCCAAAATGCAAAACGAGGCCGTCCGCTCGCTTTACGAGATGGTCTACTATTACGAAAAATGTGCGAGTGATCCGTCACACCGAGCCGCCTTCGGTGACCGCAGTGCGTGGCAAAGCAGTGTCTGGGAGCTTTGCGGACAGCTCGGCTTTGACCGTGAGTCGGCCGATATCCGCATTGCCGCGCTCCGACCGTTGGAGTTTTCCTCGGCGTGGGTCGAGGTCACACTGCGCGGGGATATGGAGACAGGCGACCGCCGCTTCCGTGTCCATTGTTGCAGCGAGCCCGAGCCGCTCTTCCGTTGTAGCGCCCGCCGTACCGCCAAGGGGACAGTCCCGCTTGATACGGCACAGTGCAAGCAGCTCGCCGACATCTTCAGTCAGTTGAAGAATCAGGGAACCGAGGTTTGCGCCTACATCCGCGAGGAGGGTGGATCGACCGTCTTTGAGGGGATCGTTTCCTTCCGCGAGGCGTTCGCGCCCGATTTGGCCGAGACGCTGGCCGAACTTGAGAAAAAGCAGGTGCGCGTGTCGCTGTTTATGCCCGAGGAGGGTAAATATCATTTGAATTATCTGATTGCCTCGGGATGGATCGATTCGGGCAAGGATGCCGTGTCTGCCTCGCGCTTGCAGGCGGCAGGCAAGACGCTCTCCGACGTGTTCGATAAGCGTCGCGTCTTCTTCGGCTTCTCGGACGATCAGATCGCAGAGCAGATCAGCCGTAGCCGCGCCGAGGGAAAGATCACGGCCAGCCTAGGACTTCGTCACGGTGATTCGCCGCTGCTCACGCCCGCCGACGTCTGCTTCAGCTGTGAGCCGCGCCCGTATGACGTGGATGCGGACGAGCACGGACACGAGCACGCAAGAGCGCGCGTGCTGTCGGTCGAGGAGTGTGACCAATCGGTGCGTCGCCGCGCGGACGTCCTCATTCGCCGAGCCGATCCCGAGGGAGGCGGTCTGGCAGGCATACGTACCGCCATCGATACCGCACGGGCCATCCATTTTCGTATGATGTTGGCACTGCAGTATCTTCTGGTC
>JAGBTR010000205.1 GCA_017631215.1 Clostridia bacterium
CACCGCGACCGTTGCCGCCGAGGTCTGGATGCGTCCTTGCGACTCGGTCTTGGGCACACGCTGGACGCGATGCACACCGCTCTCAAAGCGAAAACGGGAATAGGCACCGTCGCCCTCGATCATAAAGACAATCTCGCGGTAGCCTCCAAGCTCGGTCTCGTTTGCCCCCGTCACGCTGACACGGTAGCCCGCGGACGAGGCGTACATACTGTACATACGGAAAAGATCAGCCGCAAACAGCGCCGCTTCCTCGCCGCCCGTGCCCGCACGGATTTCGACGAGCACGTTTTTTTCGTCGTTGGGGTCACGGGGGAGAAGCAATACGGTCAGCTCGCGACGCAGCGCCTGCTCGTCAAGACGGGATTGGTGAAGCTGCTCGTTGGCCAGTGCCTTAAGCTCACTGTCAAGCTCGGGCATCGCAAGAAGCTCGAGTGCCTCGCTCAAAGCGCTCTGCGCACGGCACAGCTCACGGTATTTTTCCACGGTGGGAGCCAAGGCGTGATATTGCTTCATACGCTTGGCGTATTCAGCAGGGTTTGTAACAAGTGCGGGATCGGAGAAGGATGCCTCAAGATGGCAGAACAGCTCTTCGATCTCACGTAGCTTTTGTTCCATTGACATCCTCCTCCTTTCTCAAAAACGGATAGAATAATTATGCGCGGAAGAACGCCGCGAAGGCGCGGTGAGCCTCGTAAAGATCGGCCTTGGAGATCAGCTCGTAGGGCGCGTGCATTGCCGTCACGCCGACACCGATGTCGATGGTGTCGATGTTGTGGACGGACAGATACTTTGCGACCGTTCCGCCGCCGCCGGCATCGACCGCACCCAGCTCGGCGATCTGCCAGACAACGCCCGCACCGTCCAGCACGCGGCGGAGCCAAGCGGTGTACTCGGCGGTCGCATCGTTGGTGCTGCTCTTACCGCGTGCGCCCGTGTACTTGGAGACGGACACGCCGCAGTTGATGATGGACGAATTGCGGATCTCGAACACGTCGGAGAAGTTGGGCTCGTAGTTGGCCGTGACGTCGGAGGACAGGCACTTGGAGTTGGCGCGGACGATGGCGGACTTGCCACCAAGCGCGTCGGCCAGCGTGTCGATCAGGTCGAGGATGACCTCGCACTGCATACCCGTCACACCGTCGCTGCCCGTCTCCTCCTTGTCGGCGAGGATGACCATCTTGGTGTGGGTGTCGTTCTCCTCGGTGAACAGAGCCGTCATTGCAGGATAAGCGCAAACGCGGTCATCGTGACCGTAGGCGGCGATCATCGAGCGGTCAAAGCCGACGTCGCGAGCCTTGAGCGCGGGAACGACGCACAGCTCTGCCGACAAAAAGTCTCTCTCGGTGATGCCGTACTTGTCGTTGAGCAGCTTGAGTGCGTGGATCTTGACGGCGTCCTTCTCGGCGTCAGCGAGCGGGCGCGAGCCGATCAGCACGTTGAGCTTCTCACCGGGGATAGCCGAGCCGAGCGGCTTTTCGCTCTGTGCTGCGCCGAGGTGGGGAAGCAGGTCGTTGATATAGAAGATGGGATCGCTGTCGTCCTCACCGATCGCGACGTTGACCGTCTCGCCGTCGGCCTTGATAACGACACCGTGCAGAGCGAGCGGTACCGTCACCCACTGATACTTGCGAACGCCGCCGTAGTAGTGCGTCTTGAGGAAGCCCATTCCGTTGTCCTCGTAGAGAGGGCAGGGCTTGAGATCGAGACGGGGCGAGTCGATGTGCGCCGCCACGATGCGAATACCGCTGTTGATGGGTTCGCTGCCGATCTGCATAAGGAACAGATTCTTGCCGCGGTTGTTGAAGTAGAGGCGGTCACCGACCTTGACCTCGTCGCCCAGCGACCAGGCGCGGTAGCCCTTGGCCTCGGCCAGAGCGATGGCGGCGGTTACGGCCTCGCGCTCGGTTTTGGCCGCATCCAGATAGCGCATATAGTCGTGCGCGTAATCGTAAGCGGCATCGACCATAGCGGTGTCGTTCTCAAAGACCTCGTAGAAGGACTTCTTTTTGTAGGTGAGCTCCTCGTAGCTTTTCTTGTTCTCAGACATCATCGTAATTCCTTTCTGTTGTTTGGATTTTATTTTGTCCTGCTCTCAAAGGCAGGTATGTGCTCCGGGAAGTAAAGCTCCGCGTATTTCTCATACGCAGAGCCAACCTTCGCCACGTAGGCGTAGGTCTGACCAAAGGGGATCTCGTCAGGGTTTAGCGTGCCGTCCGCGCGTGTCAGTGTGCTGTCCGTCAGCCAATCGTCCACGTTGCCGGGACCTGCATTGTAGGCGGCGCACGCCTCCATCCAGGAGCCGTAGCGGTCGTACAGCCAGCGCAGATAGTAGACACCGAAGCGGATGTTGGTCTTGGCATCCGTCAGCGCGGATGGGTCTGCGTCCCCGTGCAGATGATAGTCGGCAAGCCAGACGTAGGTGTCGGGGAGCAGCTGCATCAGCCCCACAGCCCCCGCCGAGGAGACGGCGTTTCGGTCGAAGTCGCTCTCGGTGCGTATGACCGCATAGACGAGCGGCTCGGGCACGTCGTACTCGTGTGCGTATTGGTGGACGTATATTTCGTAATGGCGTGGGTAGAGCTGCTTGTCAACGTGACCCTTCGTCGACATCGCGACGACGATCACCAGCACGAGCAGAAGAAAAAGCAATAGAACGCGTGTCCTGCGGTGAATCGAAACGACGCCTCTCATATCTCGCCCCCCAGATCCGTCAGCACGGCATCCACCGCACGCTCCAGATCGACGCGGGTGCCGTTGTTTTCGATGACGAAACGGGCGCGCTCACGGTAAAACGCATCGTCGGGCTGTGCGTCGAGTCGGGCAACGAGCGCCTCGCGGCTCTTGTTGTCTCGTGCGAGCAATCGCCCAAGCCGCACCTCGCGGTCGGCGATCACGGCGATCACCGCCTCGCATATGGCATCCATTCCCGCCTCAAGCAGCAACGGCGCATCAATGACGGCGGCGCGGTAGCCCTCGGCGCGGTAAGCGTCGAGCAGCTCGCTTGTGCGCTCGGTCACAAAGCGATGCGTGATGCGATTGAGCGTTTCGTGCCGCTCGCGCGCCTTGTCGGTGTCGGCAAAGACGAGAGACGCGAGCATCGCTCGATCCAGCGTGCCGTCCTCGGTCAGAATATCCCGACCGAACGCATCAACCAACGCGTCAAGGCAGGGGGAGGGGGGGATGAGTAGCTCGTGATAGACGCGGTCGGTGTCGATGACGGCAAGTCCACGCTCCCGCAGGATCGCGCCGACCTCTCCCTTTCCCGCACCACTCGGGCCGGTCAGCCCAAAGATTCTCACGGTGCGACCACCTCGATTCTCACACCGCCTCGGCGGTCGGACTCTCTCGCCGCCAGCATAACAGACTGCACGTATGCGCCGTCCGCCAGCGAGGGCGAGAAGGCTCTCTCCTCGGCAACCGCCGAGAGAAATTCATACATCGAGCCGACGTGACAGCGAAGCCAGCCCACGCTCGCCTTGGGCGAGGGGAAGGTGTCACCGGGGGCGGGGAAGCGACCGCCGCACTCGATGCGGGTAAAGCCGCGCTCACCACCGATGGGCGAGGAAGGTCGGTCGTTGTCGTAAAAATACAGCCACTCGGGCTCCATCAGCTCGTAGCGGATACTGCCGCGCTCACCGAAGATGACCAGCGACAGATCGTCGCTCGCACCCGTAGCGAGCTTGTTGGCAACAATGGTGCCGCACGCACCGTTTTTGAGTCGGGCGGTGATATAGAACGCCTCGTCCGCGTCGGTCTGCCAATCGGCGTGGCGGTCAAAAGCGATCTGCTCCTGCCCCTGCACGAAATCAAAATCACCGCACAGATAGCGCAGAAGATCGATGATGTGTGAGCCGAGATCGAACAGCACGCCGCCGCCGAATTCCGCGGTCTGCTTCCAGCCGGGGGCTTTCTCTGCAAAGGTCGAGGTGTTGTGATCGTAGGAGATGCGGAAGGAGAGGATGCGACCCAGCCGCCCCTCGTCGATGAGCTGCTTGGCGCGCAGTATGGGCGCCATAAAGCGGTTGTTGAACACCATACCGCACGTCCTGCCGCTCTCGCGCTCCTTTCGGGCAATGATCGCGGCCTCCTCGGCGGTCACGCACAGCGGCTTTTCGCACAGCACGTGCTTGCCTGCGTCCAGCGCGCGGCAGATCATATCAAAGTGTAGCGTGTTGGGCGTGCAGATATCGATGATGTCAATATCCTCGCGCGCGATCAGCTCGTCAAAGTCGTGCGCCGCTGTGCCGAGACCGTATTCCTCCGCCAGCGCGACCGACCGCTCGTAGCTCGTGGTGCATACCCCCGCGACGCTTGCGCGGAAGGGAAGTGTGCCGTAGAAATAGGCAAGATTGTTGACCGCATAGGCGTGCGTGCGCCCCATACTGCCAAAGCCGACCATACCGATGCGAAGCTGCCGTCTTTCGTCCATCGCCTGCCATTCTCCCTTCGTTTTTTGCTGTAAAAGTGGATACAGATAACCTATTATAATATTATACACCATACGTTGCGATTTTTCAATAGTATAAACGCATATTTGGTGAATTTGGCGAAAAAGTTTTGTGACAAAACAAAAAGAGACCTTACAATGGTTCCAAGCCCGCGGCAACCTAAATGTGCCTCTGGGGGGAACCAAGTTCGGTCTCATATATTAGTATACCACAATCGGGAGAGAATGTCAACAAAAGATCGCAATATTCGGTGCAAAGCTCTTCCGAGGATGGGGTGGAATAAAGACAGAAAGCCCCCAATCATATGCCGCATATGGCGAGACACTCGCTACGGCATATGATCAAGGACTCTCTGATAATAGTATAGCACAAAAAACCAAAAAGTCAACCCCTAAATCGCAACATTCGGTGGAAAGCTCTTCCGAGGCGGCAAAATAAAAACGGCATCCTCCGTGGGGATAGGCGAAAGCCACACACCCATTATAGAGGATACCGTTTCTGCTATTAGTATAGCATGACTGATTCAAAAAGTCAATAGAAAGTTTAGTTCCTTTGGGGCCATCACGATAAAAGAAAAGGATGCGGTCATGGTAATCCCCCCTCGTACCAGTGGTAGAAAGCAGATTACTCGCGCATCCTTTAGTATTAGTATACCACAATCGGGAGAGAATGTCAACAGTCAAGGAAAAAATTGCGAACAAAACCCCAAATCACCATTCTGTAGTTGATATTTTGGAAACCTCAAAATATGTGCAACGACCCAAGGCGGAGGAAAACAAGATCGTCTTGGACGGTGTGCTGTATGATGTGACTTTCAATATTCGCGACAAGGGTAAACAACAGATCCAATACTTGATCGAGTTCAAAGAAAGTGAGACGCCCGGTCAAAGCACTACGGCCACAAAGGGCCTCCTACCATCAGACCAAGCGTCTCACAATAATAGTATAGCACAAAAAACAAAAAAGTCAACACCTAAATCGAAACATTCGGTGGAAAGCTCTTCCGAGGACGGGGAAGAAGCAGGTGAAGGTGCAAGCGTGGCGTAGCGTCGAGGCGTCCGCCCGTGCTTTTTGGAAAAACGAAAAGTTTTTGCTTTTATCTCTTGCTTTTTCTAAAAGTTTGTAATATAATTAAATAATAGCATTCAATGATTGGTCGGGGGTGAGCCGTTTCGTGAAAAAGGAATTGATCTGTCGTATCTTTTCCCATATGCCGCAGCTGGAGACCGAGCGGCTGATCCTGCGCCGTATGCGCGTGGGCGACGAGCAGGATATGTACGAATACGCGCGGCGCAGTGAGGTCACGCGCTATCTGCTCTGGTCGCCGCATCCCGACATCTTTTACACGCGCGATTATCTGCGTTATCTCGCCACGCGCTATGCTACGGGCAGCTTTTACGATTGGGCGATCGTACACAAGCAGAGCGGTCGTATGATCGGCACCTGCGGCTTTACCTCGTTCGATTGCGCCCACGATGCCGCCGAGATCGGCTACGTTCTCAACCCCGACTACCGCGGGCAGGGCATCGCACCCGAGGCCGTCCGCGCGGTGCTGGCGTTTGGCTTTGAGCGGCTGGCACTCCACCGCATCGAGGCGAGATTTATCGAGGGCAACACCGCCTCGCTCCGTGTGATGGAAAAGGTGGGAATGTACTTTGAGGGCTACCGCCGCGAGGCGATGCTGGTCAAGGGCGCTTACCGCACCATCGGCTATTGCTCTATCCTTGCATCCGAATACGAGGCTCGCAAAAACGATATGCTTGATGCGGATGTGATCGAATTTCCGCGAAAAAGAGCCTTTTTCGGTGGATAATCGTGTTTTTTCTGACCAAAAGATATGCTTTTTTGACGCAAGGCTCTTGCCAAGCGCGCGATAATATGTTACAATGAATATCAGGAAATGATCCCTTCGCTCGATTTTTTGTATGGGCGCAGGTGAAAAGAGGTAATTATGCAAAAGAGAACCAACCCGTTGGCGCTGAAGACGGATACGCCCTCGCGCCCGCTGACGCGTCGTGTCAGCCCCTTCGACGAGCCGATCAAGCCCGTGGAGGAGATCATTCAGCCGACGCCTGTGCCCGCGGTGACTGAGCCTCCCAAGGATCCCGTCGCTCCCCAACCCGAGCAGCCCGCGGTGGCCGCTGTCCCGTCG
>JAGBTR010000206.1 GCA_017631215.1 Clostridia bacterium
GATGCGGTCAAGCCAAGCAAGCGCCGTCTCGCCAAAGGCGGTGTCGGGCGGGGGGAGCGCACCCTCGTGGTTGGGAAGAGGCGAGGCGGCACTCACCACCTCTGTTTGCACAAGATAGCCGCGCGAGGAGACGGGGGTATAGGACTCAAACAGCGCGGTCACGTCCGACCAAGTCAACTCGCTCCAGCGGTCGTGATAGCGCAGAATGGGAAGCAGATAGGACAGGGCGCTCTCGCCCTCGGTCAGCGACGCGCGGACGGACTCCCATTTGCTCTGCGAGTGCGGCAGCGCATCGAGCGCCATACGGTTATACGCCTCGGACTGCGGCTCGTCGTAGACCAGCGCGTACACGCTCAGCACGACCAGGCGGGGCGAGGATCGCTCGAGCGCCTCGGCCAGCGCGGCGTAGGAATGCCACAGCAGCTGCTGCGGGGTACCGATCACGCGGCTCTCGATGCCGTATTCCTGCCACAGTGTAACGGGGGAAAACGACTCGTACACCTCGCAATCGCCAAGGAAGATTACCTCGTCGTGCGAAACGTCCTCGGCGTGCATATAGTCGCGCATCAGCTGCATCTCGGCATTGGCCGACGCGCCGTGGGGGATGAGCAATGCTTGCGCGGTCAAAAGCAGCGTCACGCCAAGCACGACGCCGACCACGATCGCGCCCCACGCGCGCAAATGCCGTTTTTTCATTGCTCTTCCCTCCTCTTTTCTCGAAATTCTTAAAACCGACCGTAGATGAAGTCGGTCGCCTCGTAGCCGATGCCGTACCGACCGAACACGACGACGGCGCACACCGCCAGCGCGCACAGCACGGCAGCAAGATAGGGGTGCGCGGCGATACGGACGCGCAGGGGCGGGCGGTCGTCAGAGAGGCGCGGTGTCGCGTGACCAACCGCCCACATCAGCACCACGCCCACGCCGAGCAGACACCATTCTGCGCCGCCAAGCCCCAGCGAGAGCCACAGCTCACCGTCGAGCAAGCGCGACCAAGATGCACCGTCAAAAACGCCGATCCACAGCCGTGCGGTGTAGGCCACGCTCGGGTGCAGATCCAGCATACGGAGAAGACCCACCAGCGTCAGCGTCCCAAGGCAGGATAGCGCACGCAGCACGCGGGATCGTGCCAGACGCGGGCAACGGCGAGACATACGCTCGCGCCACGCCGCGGTCTCACGCTCCAGCAAAAGGACGAGGGCGTTGCCAAGTCCCCACGCGACAAAATTCCACGAAAGACCGTGCCAAATGCCCGTCAGCGACCAGGTACCGAGCATTGCCAGATAGAGCGGCAAGCGCGCGCCAGGTCGCCCACCGCGCCGTGCCAGCCATTGCGAGGGGCGGCTGACCGACAGCGGGTAGAAGACGTAATCGGTAAAGAAGCGACCGAGCGAGCGGTGCCAGCGCCGCCAATAGTCGGCAAGCGACGTCGCGCCAAAGGGACGGTCGAAGTTTTCGTACAGCGAGATGCCAAGAATGTGCGAGATGCCGAGCGCGACGTCCATACCGCCCGTAAAATCGGCGTAGATCTGCACGCTGTACAGCAACACAAGCAGCACGGTCGCCGTACCGCCCAGTGACGCACCACGCGCGAGCACCGCGCCGACCGCCACGGCCGCCGTATCCGCGACAACCAGCTTTTTCACGCAGCCCCACAGCGCGCGAAGTGCGCCCTCGGTCACGCGCCGTCCGTCAAAGCAATGGTGCGCGACGAGCTGCGGCAAAAGCTCACCGTAGCGGTTGATGGGACCTTGCCACATCTGCGGGAAATAGAAAATATACAGGGCAAAATGCGCCGCGTTTTGCTCGGGGGCGATCTGCTCGCGTGTCACGTCGCACAGGTACGACACGGCGCTGAGTGCGACAAAAGCAAGCCCCAGCGGTCGCATCCATTCGCCGACAAACGCCATTTTAGAGGCAAGCAAGGCGACAACGTCGACGGCGACAAACGCCGCACAAGCGGCACGCTCCCTTCGCTGTGCGCGATCGCGGTAGCTGCGTCTTGTCGCCTTATCCCACGATCCGTCCTCACGGTGCGCAAGCAGTGTGGCGTTGCGGCGCGCGATCATTCGACCGATCAGCCGCCCTGCAAGGTAATTCATTGCCCACAGCACCGTCAGCACGGTCAGCGACCGCCAGCCGTCAAACGCATAAAACGCCACGCAAAAAGCAAGCAGCACGCCTCTCTGCGCCCGCTTGGGCACGCAAAAATAGAGCGGCAACAGCACCGCAAGATATATCAAAAGTCCAATCTCCAGCCGCATTGCCGCTCTCCTTTCTTGATGTTTTCGTGGGGCTCTGCCCCACACCCCGCCCAAAACTTTCTTAAAAGAAAGTTTCGGGGCTTCAAAGAATTTTAAACATTTTTTTGGGGGAGACGCTTTCGGATTTTCTCCTATCCACGGATAGAGCTACACCGAGAAGCCTCTTTTTCCCTTTTTTAAGTTTTTGAAGATCCTTAAGAAACTTTTTCCAAAAAGTTTCTTAAGCGGGGTCTGGGGCAGAGCCCCAGCGTCCTCCCCCCCTCACACGTCATCCAGCCGTTCGACCAGTGCGACGAGGGCTTCGACGGAGTTGAAGTTATCGGGCAGGATGTCGACGGCGGGGATGGTGATGCCGAAGGCGGTATTGAGCGCGGTGACAAGCAGGACGATATCCATAGAGTCGAGGATGCCGTCGTCGACGAGGCGCACCTCGGTCGTGTAGTCCACGTCGGGGTGCAGCTTTTTCAAGGCGTTGATGATGGTTTGCTCCATTACGTTTCCTCCGTAAAAAGACGCCACAGCGTCTGTCGGTCTATCTTTCCGTTATCGGTCAAAGGGATCGTATCGACGCGTCGGCAAAGGCGGGGCAAGAAATAGCGGGGCAGCTCGGCGCGAATGGCATCGAGCACCTCGCGCTCGCTCGCGTCTCCCGTGTAAGCAAGCACAAGATCCGCATCCTCTGCGCGTGCCAGCGCGACCGCTCGCGTCACGCCGTCCAAGCGCTGTGCGACCGCCTCCAGCTCGCCCGTCTCGAAGCGGTGTCCCATACGCTTGATCTGCCCGTCGCGCCGCCCCAAAAACACCAGCTCGCCACGCTCGTTGTAGCGGGCAAGGTCGCCCGTGCGGTAGACCGTCTCGACGTGTCCGTCGGCAAAGCGGTAGGGGGTGAAGACGGCGGCAGTGCGCTCGGCATCGTTATCATATCCCAGCGTCAAGCAATCGCCAAAGAGAATGATCTCGCCCTCCGCCGCGGGCTCACCGTTCTCATCCAAAAGAAGCAGCCCCGTGCCCTCAAGCGGGCGACCGATGGGGATGCGCTCGTTGTCCGAAAAGGTGCGGTCAACCGCAAAAAAGCAGGACATTCCCGTCGCTTCGGTCGGACCGTACAGCTGCCAGAATCGCGCCGTCGGCAACGCATTTTGCCACGTGCGAAGATGCATCGGCGGCAGTACCTCACTGCCAAAGACGACCGTCTCAAGCGTCGTGAGCGGTACGGCATCAAGCGCACCCAGCACAGCCGCGCTCGACAGCGCCGAGGACACCCAGCAGACCGTGTTGATCTTATTCTCGTTCAAAGCACGCAAAAGCAACACGGGGAATGAGAACAGCCGCTTATCAAGCAGCACCGTCGTCGCGCCGCACTTGAGCGTGGTCAAAAGCTCCTTGAAGGGCGCGTCAAAATACAGCGGTGATTGACAGCCGAACACACAATGCTCGTCAAAGCCCAGCGCCGCGGTCAGCGCCTCGGCGTAGTCGATGACGGCGCGGTGACAGCCCACCACGCCCTTGGGTCTTCCCGTCGAGCCCGAGGTGAAGATGATGTACATCTCGTCCTCCGCCGTCTGCGCTCGCCGCACCGCGTCAAGGGCTTGCCCGTCGACGGGCTCCGCGACCAGTGCCTCATAGCACAGCGTCGGCACCCCCAGCGTGCTCGCCACGCCCTCGCAAGCGCGGTCGGTCACAATAGCCGTGACCGAGGAATGCGATAGGATATAGGAAAGACGTGCGGGCGGCATCGCCGTATCGAGCGGCACGTAGCACGCCCCCGCATAGACCGCACCCAGCATCGCCGTCACAGCGGACGGTCGTCTCTCCATCAAAAGGGCGACGCGCCCTGAGGTCAAGCCCCGACGGCACAGCGCCGAGCCGATGCGACGCGCGGCATCCGAGAGCGCGGCAAAGGTCATCCCCGCCTGCTCACCGCCACACGTGATCGCCACCTTGTCGGGCAAGCGAGCGGCCGTCTTCTCCAGATATTGCAA
>JAGBTR010000207.1 GCA_017631215.1 Clostridia bacterium
GCTTTGGCGGCGGCCCTCATTTCGGTGGTCCGCATTTCCACGGACCGCATTTTCACGGACCTCGCTTTGGTATGCGCCGTCGTGTCTATTACGGCGGAGGCGGCTGTCTGGGCGGTCTTGTCGGTATGATCATGGCGCCCATCATTTTCGTGATCGTCGCGGGAATGCTGCTGTTTTCGTTCTTTAACGGCTCGCTCGTCATCTACGACGAGGACACGATGCAGGACTACGCCTACGCGCAGTACGTCGAGGAGTTCGGCGCGCCCGAGGCGTCCGACGCCTACGAGGACAACCTGCTGCTCGTCTTTCTGACCAACGAAACGGCGACCGACTATTACTATATCGCCTTTGTGGGTGACAACATCCGCGACGAGGTGTCGGATCTGTTCGGCAACGAATACACCGAGCTCGGTCGCGCGCTCAGCTATGAGATCCCCACGGACTTTGAGTATTCGCTGTCCTCCGACCTTGCTGTCGTGATGGAGCAGATGGCGGATGAGGTCACGTCCATCGGTCTTGAAACGCCCTTTTACGACGAGACCGACCACAGCGGTGCGGTCGAGCCGCATCTGACCAACCACAGCGCACTGCCGCTGAACGAGACGACGGTTGAGCGCGGTCTTGTGTCCTTTACCGAGCAGACGGGCATTCCCGCCGTGATCGTGGTCGACTCGATGGAGCGCGTCTTTGCGACCGAGGACGGCGAGGGGAGAAGTGCGGTGAGCATGCTGCTTCCGTTCATCTTTGCCATCGTGCTTATCGTGGTGGCGGTCGTGATCGTCCGCGCAATGCGCCGTCGCGACAAGGGAACGAATACCTCGGATAGCCAATATTCGCCCAACAGCAACCGTGACGGCGGTCAGCTCTGACCGACACGGTGCAAGTCAAAAAGGAGCCCTCCTCGGAAGGCTCCTTTTTTTGTTGCTTATTGCGGTTGCTCGGACGCGGCTTCGGGCTCGGGTGCGGGCTCGGGCTCGGGCTCATACAGCGCGAAGCGAAGCGTGATTTTGAACAGATCTGCATCCACCTCCAGCGAAAGCGAGCCGCCCATACGCTCGACCAGACTCGAGGCAATGGGAAGTCCCAGACCGCTGCCCTCGCTGTGACGGGAACGGTCGCCGCGCACGAATCTCTCAAGCAGCTCCTCGGCAGAGACGTTGAGCTCCTCGCGCGAGACGTTGCGGAACAGCAGGATCGCCTCGCCGTTTTCAGCGCGAAGATCCAGATAGATGTGCGTGCCCGGCATCGAATACTTGAGCGCGTTGCTCAGCAGGTTGTCAAATACGCGCCAGAGCAGCTTGCCGTCGGCCATAATGACGGGGGAAACGTCGCCCACGTGCAGAACGGGAAGCAGATCGGCCGCCCGCATACGCTCTTGATATTCGCCCAGCGCCTGCGACAGCATAACGTCCAGCTCGCAAGGCGCAAGCTCGATGGCCAGGTTGCCCGTGGTCGCCTTGGAGACCTCAATGAGATCCTCCATCAGCTTTTTCAAACGAACCGATTGCCGCTCGATGGTCAAAATGTAGTCGCGTGCGGTCTCGTCGCTTTGCGGACGCCCCTTGAGCAGATTGATATAGCTGATGATGGAGGTCAACGGCGTCTTGATGTCGTGCGAGACGTTGGTGATCAGCTCGGTACGGAAGCGCTCGCTCTTCATGCGCTCCTCGACCTCGCGCTCCATGCTCTCGCTGACGCGGTTGAGATGGTGCGCGTGCTGGCGGAATTCACCGCGCAGCTCGCCCTCGTCGATCTGATGGTTGAGATCACCCTCGGCCAGTGCCTGCGCGCCCCGCTGCAGCTTGCGCATCGAGAGCGTAAGGTAGAGCACGGCGAGCGAGAGGATCAGGGATTCGATCAGCCAGAACAGCAAAAACCAAAGCGACTCGCACCAGAGAATGATAGCGACCAGCTCCAGCAGCAGGACCGCCGCAATGCTGAACGCCACCTTGGGGATGAGCGGAATGCGCGAGATCAGACGGGCGACGGGAGAAAAGAGACGGCGGATGATCGTGTTGTGGAGGAGCGTGTGGCACTTGCAGCGCGTGGCAATGCTCATACAGAGCAGCAGCACGAGCGGCAGTGTGGGGATGAGCAGCATACCGCCAAACAGCATCGTCAGCGGATGCGCGTTGAGCTTGATATCCTCGAGCAGTATGGCCCAGACCCACGCGAGCAGTGCGTACAGCACAAGCGTCAGGTCGGTCGGCCAGGCATCGAAGAAGGAGGGGCGCGGCTCGGTCTCGTCGACGTGGTGACCCGCCGCAACCGTCAGCAGAATGAGCAGACACGCCGTGATGATGACCGACAGTGCGAACAGCACGGCCGTCCACCAGCGAAGCGAGTACAGCGTGCCCAGCCAGCGGTCATACTGCGAGAGCTGACCGCCGTCGGTCTTGTGAAGGGGAATGTGGAAACGCATAATGCGCTCGACCTGCGTGCCGTCCTTCAACGTGACGGGCAGCGCAACCTCGCCCTCGTATTGCAGGACAAGACCGTTGTAGGTGGTGACGATGATGTTGCCCGTGGCGTCGTGGTAGGTCAGAAGAACGTCGCTGTCTGTCGTCAGTGAGCGAAGACGGTCGACCGTCAAGGTGCGCTCGTAGGACTCCAGCTCGACGGCCGTAAAGGTGTCGGTCGACTCGCGGAAGGTGTAGATCTTGCTCAGCGCGGTCTGCGCCGCCGTCCGACCGATGCCCGTGTACAGCTGTTGCTCTACGCTCTCAAACGACTCGGTGTAAAATCCGCGCTCACCCATAAAATACACGCCGATGCCGCCGGCCAACGCCAACAGCAAAAAGACGCAGAAAAGAACGGCGGCCGTGATCTTGGTACCTGTCCGATAGTAAAAGGGAGAGGCAGACGTGCTCATGCTTGACCTCCTTGATCGCTCGGATCCTTTTCCATCTTGTATCCCTGACCCCAGACCACCTTGAGCCAACGCGGCTCGCTCGGGTTGATCTCCACCTTCTCGCGCAGATGGCGGATGTGGACGGCGACGGTGTTTTCGGCGCCGAAGGGATCGTCACCCCAGACGCGGCGGTACAGCTCCTTGGGAGAGAAGACCTCGCCGGGGTGCTGCATCAGAAAATGCAGAATGTCGTACTCGGTCGGCGTCAGGGAAACCTCCTCGCCGTCCAGCTTGACCTTTTTTTGCTTGTCATCGAGCGTGATGCCGCCGATGCGCAAGAGGGAACCGTCCTCCTCGGCGCTGCCGCCCAGCTGAATGTAGCGGCGCAGCTGGGAGCGCACGCGCGCCAGCAGCTCGGTGGGACGGAAGGGCTTGGTGATGTAGTCGTCCGCGCCAAGATTCAGACCGCGCACCATATCGTCCTCCTCACTCTTGGCGGTGAGCAGGATGACGGGCGTGTTGCTCTCGCGGCGAAGCTCGGTCATCGCGGTCAAACCGTCCATTTCGGGCATCATAATGTCGAGCAGAATGAGATGGACCTGCTCGCGGCGAGCGATGTCCAGCATCTCGTACCCGTTGCTTGCGGTGTAGGTGTTGTAGCCCTCACCGCGCAAAAAGATATCCAGAGCGGAAACAATATCGCGCTCGTCGTCACAAATGAGAATATTCATACGACCTCCAAATCGAAAGAATGGGGTGATTTTTGCGTTTACTCTTATATCTTACCATATTTCCGACCAAAATGGAAGAGGATTTCGCGATATTTTAAAATAAGAAGGAAAAATTTTTTAAAAATTTTGCAAAAAAGGCTTGACAAAGCGCCTCGGTCGTGATATAATATCCGCGTTGTCAAAAAGAAGTGGCCTGGTAGCTCAGTTGGTTAGAGCGCTAGCCTGTCACGCTAGAGGTCGTGGGTTCGAGCCCCATCCGGGTCGCCATTTTTTAACAACTCCCTTGCCTCTGTAGCTCAGTTGGTAGAGAAGGGGACTGAAAATCCCCTTGTCGTTGGTTCGATTCCGACCGGAGGCACCATATATGCGGATTTAGCTCATTTGCTA
>JAGBTR010000208.1 GCA_017631215.1 Clostridia bacterium
CACGTGGTTCGTTGCATTGAGGACGATAATATTATCCACGTTGACGGCTCGGTAAATCCGATGCGCGACCTTGAAACGATAAATATGGAGCTCATCTTCTCGGATATGGAGATGCTGGAGCGACGCATTGAGCGCGCCAACAAGGCACTCAAGTCGGACAAGTCCGTCGCCGCCTCGATCGAGGTGTTCCAACGCGTCTACGACGTGCTCTCGGAGGGCAAGTGTGCCCGCACGGTCGACCTGACCGAGGACGAGCTGGCAATGTTCTACGACACGCCGTTGCTCACGATGAAGCCCGTCATCTACGTCGCTAACGTCAGCGAGGAGGAGGCCTCGGGTGAGCCCACCGACAACGAGGGCTACAACCGTCTCAAGGCGTTTGCCGCCGAGGAAAACGCACAGGTTATGCCCGTATGCGCCGGTATTGAGGCAGAGATCGCAGAGCTGGACGCCGAGGACAAGGCAATGTTTCTTGAGGATCTTGGCATCAAGGAGAGCGGTCTGGACCGTCTCATCAAGGCCAGCTATTCCCTGCTCGGTCTGATCTCCTTCCTGACGGCAGGTCCCGATGAGGTTCGCGCTTGGACGATCACGCGCGGCACCAAGGCACCCCGTGCGGCAGGTAAGATCCACTCCGACTTCGAAAGAGGCTTTATCCGTGCCGAGGTCGTGGCATTTGACGATCTGGAGAAGCACGGCAGCATGAGTGCTGTCCGCGAGGCCGGCAGATACCGCTCCGAGGGTAAGGAATACGTGATGCAGGACGGCGACATCGTGCAGTTCCTGTTCAACGTATAAGCGAGGCCGACTATGAGAATGCGTAGAAAAAAGCACGGCAGCGAGAGAATCGCCGCTTGTGCGTCGATCCTCATTCCGTTGCCCGAGGCACTTCTTGAAAATCCCGGCTCTTACTTCCCCACCGAGCGTCCGCTGCATCTGGAGATCGGCTGCGGCAAGGGCGGCTTTGCCTGCGGTATGTCGGCAAAGTACCCCGACGTCAACTTCATCGCGATGGAGCGCGTTGCCGACGTGGCGTGCCTTGCCTTGGAAAAGGCGATGGCGTGCGCCGACGACCGCCCCGACAATCTCCGCTTTCTGATCGGCGACGCGCGCGGGCTGACCGAGATGTTCCCGCCCAAGACGTTCGATTGCATCTACTTAAATTTCAGCGACCCGTGGCCCAAGTCGGGCTACTACAAGCGCCGCTTGACCTATCGTACCTTCCTTGAGCAGTACCGCATTCTTCTCAAGGACGGCGGCTGTCTGCGCTTCAAGACGGACAACACGATGCTGTTTGAATTCTCGCTGGAGGAATTCGAGGCGGCAGGCTTGACGGTCGAATGGAAGACGGACGACCTGCACAACTCGCCTTACGCCGAGGGCAACGTGATGACCGAGTACGAGAGCAACTTCACCGCGCAGGGTATGCCCATTCACGCGGCGCTGGTGAGGTTTTAAAAAGTCGGCACATATCAAAAAAAGATCAGCCCAAACCAATAAAGGATTGTATGCATATGGATATTGAAAACTTGATTATTCAAAGTACCAACCAATATCTTGAATATTTGCGAAACCAAAACAAGGGCAAGAACTATATCTATCTCCGCAACATTGGCCGCAAAGCTGAAAAAAATATCTTTGTGCTATTTTTAGACGCGCCACTCATAGCTGTTGACGATTTTCAAATATCCTATCGTTTCCCCGATCAAAGAGAATATATGTCGCTTGATCGTTCTGACTATCAAGTGCTGGGCTACGACGATGTTTCCAAGCGCTTGCTCATCTCGCCGGTTGCTGGCTGTGATTTGTTTCAAAAGCTCCCTTATGATAGTTTTCGTATTGAAAGCGACATGACCTTTTTAATTGCAAATTTGCAAAAATGGTTTAAGAATCATCCGGGAAAGATCCACTATCCTCCCAATCCAATCTGCGATTTTACAAACGAACCCTTCCCCTCCTCACTTTCCGACGAGCAAATCAACGCTGTCAAATCCTGCCTCCGCTCGCCACTCTCCTATGTGTGGGGCGCCCCCGGAACAGGCAAGACACGCGCAGTGCTCTCTCAATGCATCTTAAAGCACATTGAAAAGAAGAATTATGTGTTGGTCATAGCCCCCACCAACAACGCCGTTGATCAATCGTTAAGAGGTGTTCTTGGCGTATTAGAGGAAAACGGTTACGATCAAAAATATGTTCTCCGCCTTGGTGTTCCGACAAGAGATTTTCTTAACGACTATCCCGAGGTATGCGAAAATTACAGTGCTGTCGCTCGCGTCGATGAATTAAAAAAAATAATCGAACAGGACGAGAAATTACTTGAGGCTCGTCGTCGCTACGAGAAGCAAGAAGGTGTTTGCAATCAATACGGACAACTTCTCACCGAATACCTTGCCTCCCAAAGCTCCTTGGAAGAGATCAGACGAAAGATCAGAACACAAAATTTTTCTCATGCCTTCAAAAATTTTGATTCTCAACTGTTGGATATTGAGGCACAAATCAAAAGCAAGCAAAAGAGGGCAGATTATATCACTCGCGAATTTGATACTACTTGGTTCAAGGTTAAAAACTTTTTAAGCAGCGATTTGCGGGGAAGCCGTGAACGCGAGCGCGAGCAACTTCTTGATGATGTTGCCACATTAGAGGATCGTACTGCATCGGTGAAAGACAACATTGCTCAACTACAGGACACACAACATAGTATGCAAGCCGAAGAGACCGAGTGGAAAGAAAATTTACGCGCTCTTGATCGTCAGTTGGCTACACTATCTGCTTCATATTCATCCAAATTTGATATTGACTATCGAGATATATATCAAAAATTATTGATTGAACTACAACGCTACATCGAAATTCTGGGTGAAAACACCGACACAGCTATAACTATCAAGCTTCGCCTTGATAGAGAACAGCAAGAATTACAAGCCCTGTCCGAGCAGCAATCTCGCCTATATCAAAGTGCTCTCGTATACGCTTGCACGATGGATACATTCATTTCTCGCTATTCGGAATTTGTTGACGATGGCCAAGATTGTCTGGGCAGATACAGAAAACCATATTGCCAAATCTTTCTTGACGAGGCCGCGTATTGCTCATTGCCAAAATGTAGCCCTCTGTTTTCTCTTGATCTTCCTGTGGCCTTTTTCGGCGATCATATGCAGCTTCCGCCCGTATGTGAAATGAACCGAGAGCGCATTCTGCGAGAAGCCCCTGACGTTTGCCTCTGGGCAATGTCTGCTATTTCTTTCCCAGAGTGCTTTAATCCCAATGCATCCTCCGATTATTTCATTCATGCCTATGCAAGAAACGATCCCCCCTCGTTTTATGAAACGGCTTACACCGCTCTAACCCACACTTACCGCTTTGGGGATAACCTCGCATCCATTCTATCGGACTATGTTTATCCTGCATCTTTTAGCGGAAGTGATGATTTTGACACCCGCATTCTGTTGATCGATATAAAGACTTCACGTTCCATAGAAAAGAAGCCGCGACAAAGCACGGCAGAAGCGAACGCTATTCGGCAATACATCGAATCGTATGAACCTACCGACTTCGCTATCCTCGCTCCCTATCGCAATCAAAGAGATCTTCTAAAAAGAACAATGCCACAATATGTTGATAACATTTTCACGATACATTCGTCACAGGGGCGTGAATTTGACACAATCATATTAAGCGTGGTCGATACCACCGATCTGTTTATGACCAACACCCGAAACGCTTCATCTAACGGCCTACAAGTCATCAACACCGCTATATCACGTGCGAAGAAAGAGATCATCATTTGTTGCGACGCGGATTTTTGGCGATGGAAAACCGATCAGTTAATTGGTCAACTTGTCAATGCAGCAACCCCCATTCACAAAAAAATATTTTAAAAAGAATTATCTTTAACAAATTCCAAGTAAATTTCTCCTGTAACAAAGTCGATCAACCTACAACATAAAGGAGGCCGTATGGCAAACCAAACGAATGCCCCTGACGGCGTTCTGATCATCAACAAGCACGCGGGGGTGACCTCGCACGATATCGTCGGTATGACGCGCCGCCTTTTCGGCACGCGCGCCGTCGGTCACGCAGGCACGCTTGACCCGATGGCGACGGGCGTTCTGGTGGTGCTCATCGGACGCGCCGCCAAGGCGAGCGAATATCTGACGGGCGAGGACAAGCGATACGTTGCGCGTCTGCGCCTGGGGCTGACCACCGACACCGAGGACACGACGGGCGTGACGCTCACGACGAGCGATGCCCTGCCCGCCCCCGACGCGGTTATGTCTGTGATGGATCATTTCCGAGGAAATATTTTGCAGGTGCCACCTATGGTCAGCGCGCTCAAGGTGGGCGGTCAAAAGCTGGTCGATCTGGCGCGGCAAGGCATTGAGATCGAGCGTAAGGCAAGACCCGTCACTATTCATTCACTCCTCTGCGAGCCGACCGATACCCTTTCGGACTACGTCCTTGACGTCACCTGCTCGGGTGGAACCTACATCCGCACGCTGTGCGCCGACATCGGTGCGGCGCTGGGCTGTGGCGGTGCGATGGCGGCGCTTGATCGCCGCGCGGCTTGCGGCTTTACCATTGAGCAAAGCGTGACGGTCGCAGAGCTTGAGCAAATGAGTATGGACGAGCGACTTGCACGCCTGATCCCGACCGAGCAGCTGTTCGCACGCCTTGCCTCGGTCACGCTCACCGCCTTTTACGACCGCCTCATCGGCAACGGCTGTGCGGTCGCGCTGACCAAGCTGCGCCTTTCCCTGCCGCTCGGCACGCGCCTTCGCCTCTGCCACACAGACGGCGCCTTCTTCGCCCTTGGCGAGGTTGTCGACAGCGACGAGGGGCTTGCACTCAAGGCCATCAAAACCTTTGTATTGTAAGAGGTTATTATGAAAAACAACAACAAGCTGACCATCGTCATCAACGGACGCGGCGGCGTGGGCAAGGACACGCTGTGCGACTTTGCCGCCGAGCGCTTTCGCGTTCGCAACGTGTCCTCCATCACGCCCATCAAGGAGATCGCCCGCACGCACGGCTGGAACGGCGAGAAGGATCTGCGCTCGCGCAAGTTTCTCTCCGACCTCAAGCGCGTGTTCACCGAATACAACGATCTGCCCACGCAGTATCTGGCGAACGAATACCGCGCCTTTTGCGAGGGTGACGAGCAGATTATGTTCGCCCACATCC
>JAGBTR010000035.1 GCA_017631215.1 Clostridia bacterium
AAAAACACTCAACTGCCGCATTTTTTCACGTTTTCGGCACCGATCGGATGCTCACACGGCAGGAATCGTCCACGTCAACGATCAATCGGCTCGTCTCGGGCAGTACACCGTGCGTTGCCGCATAGGTGGTAAGCGACGAGGCGACAAGACGCATCTGGCGGGCGGGCTGCTGTGCGCTGTGCAGGTCGAGCCGCGTTCCGTCGTCCAGCGTCAGCGAGACGGCATAGCGGTCGGTAAGGTCGATCGAATCCACACGCTCACCCAGCGACACCTGATCCAATGCCCGTGTGATCTCCTCGAGCAGCACGAGCTCCTCGTTGCTTCCACGAATATAACTGCCAGCTGTCAGCATCTGCTCCCGCTGTACGCTTCCTTCTCCGTCCTCCGCGGGGAGCGTGATCGTCGGCAATGGCAGGGCGACGACACACAGCGCATCGGGGGCTTCCGTTCCGTCTACAATGTCCGCGACGTAATAGGTCTCGTCCATCAGTGCGATACGGCCGTCCTCCAGCGACAGTGCGTACCGCGGCACGCACTCGGTCAGCGTAATCGAGAAGCCGCCTGAGCCACGTCGGACGCGGACCTCCTTGAGATAGGAGCACGCCGCAAGCAGCCGCGCGCGAATCTCCTCCTCCGAATGGACGAACAGCTCATCGCCGACAGACACGCCCGACAGCGTCCGAATCTCATCCTCGGTATAGACCGTCTGCCCCGAAACGCTCATCGAACGCACGCGAACAGAGGAACCGATCACCACAGAGAGCACACAGACAAGGGACAAGGTCAAGCAAAGCAGCATCGTCCGACGAACGATACGGCGGCGCAGGTGATAGGAAAAACGGAGTCCCGAGGGCAATACCTCATCCGTTTCTGCCGCATTGACACGCCCTTTTGCTACACGATGGGACAGATAAGCGGGCAACAATGCCGATACCGGATCGGAGGACATCGAACGAACGACGCACACGCGTGCATCCTTGCCGCTCTTTTTGCATCGGTTGCGCTTGGGGCTGCGGTCGCTTTTTTTGAGGTGACCCATCAGTGCCGCAACGGCACAGTCTCCGCTCTGCTTGTTCTCAGACACGCGCGTTCCTCCTTTCCTACGTGATGTTTTTATTATACCAGTTTTGACAGCGTTCGTCAATACTTTTCACTCAAACACCGAGCACCCCGACCAAAATCGGGGTGCCCTCGTCTTATTTCTTTTTGGTGCGGTAGGCATCGACGGCCTGCACGATCAGATCGTAAATGAGGCTGTTGGTATCCTTATCCGCAAAGGTACGGATGTTTTTCTCAAATTTACTGCAAAGGTCGGCGTTATCGAGCAACGACAGCATCGCGCGAGGCAGTGCACCGCCGTCGAAATCGCGCTCCTCTACCATCATCGCCGCATCGCGGTCGACAAGCGCCTGAGCGTTGACAAACTGGTGATTGTCCGCTACGTTGGGCGACGGAATGATGATACTCGCCTTGCCCATTCGTGCAAGCTCCGAGAGGCTGATCGCACCCGCGCGCGAGACCACAACGTCGGCCGCGGCCATATAAGTCGCCATATCGTACAGATAATCCACCATCTCAACGTTGTCGTAGCAGCTAAGCTTGTACTCGTCGTACAGAGCCTTGGCGTCAGCGTAGTTGCCCTGCCCCGTGGACAGCACAAATCGTGTCTCGGGACGAGTGGGGGCAAGGGTACGCAGCATCTCCAGCACGGCGGCGTTGATGCTCTGCGAGCCAAGACTACCTGCCGAAACGAGCACCATTTTTTGGCTGTCCGCAAGTCCCAGCGAGCGACGTGCTTGCTCGCGCGTCACCGACTCAAAGCTACCGCGAATGGGATTGCCCACCACAACACACTTTTTCTTTTTCACCAGATAGCTCACCGTTTCGGGGAAATTCAACAGAATGGTATCCACGCTGTTTTGCAGGATCTTGACCGCAAGACCGGGCTTGCAGTTGGACTCATGTACCATCGTGGGAATACCCGCATACGCGGCACCGCGCACCAGCGGCCAACACACGTAGCCTCCCGTACCAATGACGATATCGGGCTTGAATTTTTCAAGGATATCGCGCGTCGCACGACTGCGCGGCGAGGTCACGGCAAGGTACAGTGCCTTGATATTTTTGAGAGAGAGAGCGCGACGGATGCCCTGACTCTCGATATATTCCAGATCGTAGTTGCTTTTGGGTACAAGAACACTCTCCTTGCCCCCCTTGACACCGACAAACAAAATCTCGGCATCGGGTTGATGCTTTCGGATGGTATCGGCAATGGCGATCGCGGGATTGACGTGTCCCCCCGAGCCACCGCCCGTCAACAGCACGCGCATAGGTCTCTCCTCTCTGCCCTCACAGGGGGCATCCGGTCATTGATCCACGTAGGAAAATCTTGAAATATTGAGCACGATGCCCATCTCGAAGATCTGAATGGCAAGAGCCGTTCCGCCCGAGCTGAAGAACGGGAGCGAAATTCCCGTGTTGGGCATCGAATTGGTAACGACGGCAATGTTAAGTGCCGCCTGAAGCGCCGTTTTGAACACGATACCGTAGACGGTCAGCGCGCAAAAGCGGTCGGGAGCGTTGGCCGCGATCTGAAAGCCGCGCCACACAAGCAAGGCGAACAGCGCCAGCACCGTGATCGCACCGAAGAAGCCGAGCTCCTCGCAAATGATGGTGAAAATAAAGTCGTTTTGCGGCTCGGAAACAAAACCGAATTTCTGTCGGCTGTTACCAAGACCCAGACCGAACAAGCCTCCCGAGCCAATGGCGTAGAGCCCCTGCAGCGTCTGCCACGCCGCCCCCAGCGGATCCATCTCGTCGATGTTGAGCCAAAGCTGGATACGCGTATCGGCATAGCTCGAAAAGGCGACCAGACACACACCGCCGAGCACGACGATGCCCGCGAGCAGTGCCAACCATTTCATTTTCGTTCCGCCCATATACATAACCGCCGCACCGATCATAGCAATGATCATCACGCCGGAGATGTGTCGCTCGGCGGCAACAAGCAGAACAACGACACCCATACAAGCACCCGGCACCAGCACGCCGTAGCGGAAATTACCGCCAAAGCGTGTGTCCGAGGTGATCTTTTTTTCATATTTACTCATCAGCAGAGCCAGCATCATCGCGACCGCCATTTTTGCGATCTCGGAGGGCTGGATGGTGATCGGACCGATCTGCAGCCACCGCTGTGCGTCGCCCTCGCTGGCGCCCATCACAAGGACAAGCAGAAGTAGCAGGATCGAGCCCGCGTAAGCACCGACGGCAAACAGCCGCCAGAACCACGGACGCCCCCGCAGAACGAAGGGGACGGTCAGCGCCAGCGCAAGACCAATAAACATAATATGTCGCTTGATATAATAAAGGCTGTCGCCCATATGCTGGGTCGCATAGATCGAGCTTGCGCTATACGCCATAATAATGCCATACAGCACAAGTGCCACGACGATCAGAAGGAAGGTCATATCCACGCTGCCACACGCCAGCGGACGCGCGCGCGACGGCTCGGTGGGATGGAGAGGCTCGTGGAAAATGGGATCCTTCATAGGATCACGGCGACCGATCCCGCGGTGAAAGCCCGACGGCTTTTCCTGTCCCGTCGTCAGCCCCGTCGGCTCCTTGGTCATACGCTCCCCTCCTTTTTCACCGAAAATCACGGTGTAATACGATTAAATGCCGCAAAATGCAAGCAAAACGGCGACCGCGCCGAACAAAAGTCCCACGCCCGAGAAGAGATAGACGATCTTCTCCTCCGTCCAGCCCATCTGCTGAAACTGGTGATGAACAGGCGCGATACGAAACACCTTGCGGTGAAAGACACGAATGGCAATGATTTGAATGAGGCTGGACAGCATATCCAAAATAAACACGGCACTCATCAAAAGAATGAGCAACGGTCGATTCATCATAAAGCCGGTGCCAATGAGCATCGCACCGAGAAAGAGCGAGCCCGTGTCACCCATAAACACCTTGGCGGGGTGATAGTTGAAGACAAGAAAGCCAATCATCGCACCGACCGTCAAGCCTCCGATGAGCACCGCCTCGCCGTCCATCAAAAGGAAGGCAATCAGCGAAAGACACATATTGGCGACCAGAGCCACCGTCGATGCCAGACCGTCAATACCGTCGGTCAGATTGGTGCTGTTGACCATACCGACGATGACGATCAGGGCGATGACGTAGTAGCCAATGCCGAGGTCGAACGAAACGTGCAGGGCATCGAGCGTGACGGTGGTCGAGAGTCCACCAAAGGCCGACATTCCCCACAGATACAGTGCCGCGACCGCGACCTGGAGAACAAATTTCTGCCAACTCTTCAGCCCCAAATTTTGGTTATGGGAGAGCTTTTGGAGATCGTCAAAAAAGCCGATCAACGCATTGGCAACGCCCAGACACACGGTCAGAGCCAGAGGAACCAGGCGCTCTGTA
>JAGBTR010000209.1 GCA_017631215.1 Clostridia bacterium
CTCGATCACGCTTGCCAGGAATGCGGACTCGCTGCGCGTGGCATCCATCGCGCAAAGCTCGACCTCGGAGCAGACACCGCACAGACGGCGGACCTGTTCCTCAACAGCCTCAAGCATCGCGGCGGGCTTTTTGTGGCAGGTATATTCCATACCAACGGTAGAGACGGGAACGCTCAGACAAAGTCGCGCGTGGGCAAGGCCGTTCAGTGCCTTGGCAGCCAGTGCGACGTCGGCCTCGTCCAAACCGACGGTGATACACAAGGTGCTGTGATTCATCAGAGGAGCGATGGTACTGACGAGCAGGGGATCGGTCTTTGCGTTGCGAATGGGGCCAAAGTCGATGCAATCGACCTTCATCTTATCCAAAAGCTTTGCGACCTCCAGCTTTTCACGAAAACTCAGACCCGAGGCGCCCTCCGCGCACAGCGTGGTGTCAGTCATCATAATTTTCTTCATATTATAATCTCCCTTCGAAAAATCCTAAAAAAAATGCCCAGACGCAGACAAATCTGCTTCCGGGACGACATCAATGCCGCGGTACCACCCACGATTATCGCCAAACAGCGATCACTCATATAGGCTCATACAAGCCGACAGCCATGGTAACGGGGCATCCGTAGCCTCTTACTGCCGCCGAGACGGGTTGGGAAGCTCTACTCAGGAACGAGACCGCCACGCCTGAACACGTTGATTCGCACCGACCATCAACTCTCTGTGCTGTTCATTCAGCATCGCGTAATTCCTTCACAGTATTTAAAATATGGACGTATTATATCATACCTTTTTTGGGCTGTCAAGGGCTTTTTTGAATTTTTTTGAGCAAATTGCGGGGTTTTTTTCGTTTTTCTCGGTTTTTTGAATATAAATTTGAAATAATATTCATTCTTGGAATAAATATTCAAAAATGTCCTAAAAAATTGGCGTGCGAATGCAAATAAAACGGAAAAAAATTCAAAAAGGGGTTGACAAATAAGATCGGTGCGTGTATAATGGTTGCGTTCATATAATATACCGCGCACGCGGTGCAACATATAGGAGGTCACTATGAATACTATGAATAAAGAGAACATTAAGAAGGTCGTCCTTGCTTATTCGGGCGGTCTGGATACTTCGATCATCATTCCGTGGTTGAAAGAGAATTACAACAACTGTGAGGTCATTGCCGTTTCGGGTAACGTCGGTCAGGCGGACGAGCTGGAGGGCCTTGAGGAGAAGGCGCTCAAGACGGGTGCCTCCAAGCTGTACGTCCTCGATCTGACCGAGGAGTACGTCGACGAGTACATCATTCCTTGCATGAAGGCCGGCGCCATCTACGAGGAGTATCTACTGGGTACCAGCCACGCACGTCCTTGCATCGCCAAGGGCCTGGCTGAGATCGCGATCAAAGAGGGCGCGGATGCCATCTGCCACGGCTGTACGGGTAAGGGTAACGACCAGGTCCGCTTCGAGCTGACGCTCAAGCATTTCTGCCCCGATATGCCCATCATCGCGCCTTGGCGTGAGTGGGATATCAAGTCCCGCGAGGAGGAGATCGACTATGCCGAGGCACACAACGTTCCTCTGAAGATCAACCGCGAGACCAACTACTCCAAGGACAAGAATCTGTGGCATCTGTCGCACGAGGGTCTGGACCTTGAGGATACGGGCAACGAGCCTCAGTACGAGAAGCCCGGCTTCCTTGAGATGGGCGTCTCGCCCATTCAGGCGCCCGACGAGCCCACCTACATCGAGCTCGACTTCGTTCAGGGCGTTCCCGTTGCGCTGGACGGTGAGAAGATGAGCGCTAAGAACATCATCCTCAAGCTCAACGAGCTGGGTGGTAAGAACGGCATCGGTCTGCTCGATATCGTCGAGAACAGACTGGTCGGTATGAAGTGTCGCGGCGTTTACGAGACGCCCGGCGGAAGCATTCTTTACAAGGCGCACAGCGTGCTTGAGAGCATCTGCCTTGACAAGATGACGCTGCACGAGAAGCAGAAGCTCGCCATTACCTACGCCGAGCTGGTCTACAACGGTCAGTGGTTCACGCCTCTGCGCGAGGCACTCGCCGCCTTCGTTGACAAGACGCAGGAGAAGGTCACCGGTAAGGTCAGACTCAAGCTCTACAAGGGCAATATGATCAACGCAGGTGTCTGGAGCGACTATTCGCTGTACAGCGAGGAGATCGCTACCTTCGGTGAGTCGGACTACGACCAGAAGGACAGCGCAGGCTTCATCAATCTGTACGGTCTGCCCATCAAGGTGCAGGCAATGGTTGATGCCAAGAACGCGAAGAAGTAATCACATATAACGCGGTCGCCGTTCTGCGCGAGTTTTTTCACAGAACGGCGATCTGCTTTTGATGTTAAGGAGTTTATTATGGCAAAAATGTGGGCGGGAAGAACGTCGGGCGAGACGGATCGCGTCGCGGACGAGTTCAATTCTTCCATTCATTTTGATTCGCGTATGTACCGCGAGGACATCACGGGCTCGATGGCGCACGCCGCTATGCTTGGTGCGCGCGGTATCATTACCGAGGCCGAGGCGGATGTCTTGATTTCGGGACTCGAGGGCATTCTCGCGGATATCGACGCGGGCAAGCTCGAGATCGATATGAGCTGCGAGGACATTCATATGTTCGTTGAGCAGGTGCTGACCGAGCGACTTGGCGACGTGGGTAAAAAGCTGCACACGGCACGTAGCCGTAACGATCAGGTCGCGCTCGATCTGCGTATGCATCTTCGTGCGGCCATCGATGGTCTTTTGGAGCAGCTTCACGAGCTTGTCGAGGTGCTTGCTGACCAAGCAGAGGAGAACAAGTCGGTCATTATGCCGGGCTATACCCATCTGCAGCGCGCCCAGCCCATCACCTTCGCCCAGCATCTGCTTGCCTATGCCATGATGCTTTTGCGTGATATCGACCGTATGAAGGACGTGCGTCGCCGTACCAACGTCTCTCCCATCGGTTGCTGCGCGCTTGCCGGTACGACCTACGATACCGACCGCTGGTTTGAGGCGAAAAAGCTTGGCTTTGACGACATCTGCCGCAACAGCCTTGACGGCGTGTCCGACCGCGACTTCTGCGTCGAATTTATGAGCGCGGCGTCTGTTTTGATGATGCACCTCTCGCGCTTTGCCGAGGAGATCATCCTCTGGTCGAGCTGGGAGTTCAAGTTCATCGAGCTGTCCGACGCCTATACGACGGGCTCGTCCATTATGCCGCAGAAAAAGAACCCCGATATGGCGGAGCTTATCCGCGGTAAAACGGGTCGCGTCTACGGCGATCTGGTGGCGCTTCTGACCACGCTCAAGGGACTTCCGCTGGCCTACAACAAGGATATGCAGGAGGACAAGGAGCGCGTCTTCGATACCATCGATACGGTGGATATGTGCCTGCGCGTGCTGACGCCGATGCTGGCAACGATGACGGTGCTTCCCAACAATATGAAGCAGGCGGCACAGAAGGGCTTTATCAACGCCACCGACCTGGCCGATTATCTGGTCAAGAAGGGAATGCCGTTCCGCTCGGCCTATAAGGTGTCGGGTCAGCTCGTTGCAAAGTGCATTGCCGAGGGCAAGGTGCTTGAGACGCTGACGCTGGAGGAATACCGCGCCGCGAGCGAGCTGATCGACGAGGATATTTATCAGGAGATCGACCTCACCACCTGCGTGGAAAAGCGCATTTCGGAGGGCGGCACCTCGCTCCGTTCGGTTGAGGCGCAGATCGCTTATGTAAAAGAGCAGCTTGCGTGATGCAAGTGACACAGAGAAAGGAAACACGCGTTATGAGCATTGATTTGAAGGGCAAGTCCTTTTTGAAGCTGCTTGATCTGACCCCCGCGCAGATCGAGGGGCTGATCGATCTTGCGGCCGATCTGAAGGCCAAGAAGAAGGCGGGCGTTGCCCACCGACTGTGCGAGGGAAAGAGCATCGCGCTGGTGTTTGAAAAGACCAGCACGCGCACCCGCTGTGCCTTTGAGGTTGCGGCGGCCGATCTGGGTATGCATCCCGTTTATCTCGATCCTGCAGGCTCGCAGATCGGCAAGAAGGAGAGCATCGCCGACACCGCACGCGTGCTTGGCCGCATGTTTGACGGTATCGAATATCGTGGCTTTGGACAGACCATCGTCGAGGAGCTTGCCGCCTACGCTGGCGTTCCCGTTTGGAACGGTATGACCAACGAATTCCACCCGACGCAGATCCTTGCAGATTTTCTCACCATCCGTGAGCATTTCGGCGCCTTGAAGGGCAAAAAGCTGGTCTATATGGGCGACGCCCGCTACAATATGGGCAACTCGCTCATGGTCGGCTGTGCCAAGATGGGAATGCATTTTGTCGCCTGTGCGCCCGAGAAATACTTCCCGAATGCCGAGCTTGTTGCCGAGTGCCAAGCCGTGGCTGCCGAGACGGGGGCTACGCTGGAGTTCATTACCGATCCGATGACGGCGACTAAAAATGCCGACGTCATCTACACCGACGTGTGGGTGTCGATGGGCGAGCCCGCAGAGGTCTGGCAGGAGAGAATCAACGACTTGTCTCCCTATCAGGTCAACGCCGCGCTGATGAACAACGCAGGTGCGCAGTGCCGCTTTATGCATTGCCTGCCTGCCTTCCACGACCTCAAGACCACGACGGGTAAGCAGATCCACGAGCAGTTCGGTATCGACTGTATGGAGGTCACCGACGAGGTGTTTGAGAGCGCACAGTCCATCGTTTTTGACGAGGCAGAGAACCGTATGCACACCATCAAGGCAGTGATGGCTGCAACGCTTTGCGATAGCCTTTGAAATACGAAATATTGAATTTTAAAAGAGCCTTGATGTGCGTCAAGGCTCTTTTTCTCGCTTTGAACGAAAAAACGTTGATATATGGAAGAATTTTTTGCGAAAATCTTCAAAAATTTGTTGAAAATCCGCACGGGATATGCTATAATATAGAGTATAATACCATAGTTGTCGCTGTTTGGCGGCTCTGTTTTGATTTTCTTTCGCGCAAAACGCGTGAATTTCCATATTATTCGAATAAGGCGGTATAAAAAATGAACGTGCTTGATAAGATCGCGGAGCTCTTTTCCGATTACATATTGACACCGATCAAATCGATCGGTATTGTTGACATTATCGATATCCTCCTTTTGTGGATCGTCTTCTATTACATCGTCATCTTCGTGCGCGACCGCCGTGCGCGCAATCTGATCGTTGGTCTTGTCGCGTTGGCGGGCGTCTACTTTCTGACGTGGGTCTGCGGTCTCAACGCGCTGTATACGCTGTTGCGCGCACTGTTCAGCGTGTATATGGTGTTCATTGTGATTATGTTCCAGAACGATCTGCGCGACGCGCTGGATAAGATCGGTACCTCGGTGCTTCGTCTGCGTCAGATCGGTACGCAGGCACACTCGATCGCTTCGCTGACGGCGACCGTCGGCGTGCTGTCCGAGGCCGCTTGCGATCTGTCCAAGGAGAAGTGCGGTGCTCTTATCGTCATCGAACGCGGCTCCAAGCTGGGCGACTATATAAAAACAGGTGTCGAGCTGGATGCCAATATGTCCTGCGAGCTGTTGGGTAATCTGTTCTTCAACCGTTCGCCCTTGCACGACGGTGCCGTCATCATCCGCAACGGCAAGATTTGCGCGGCTGGCTGTATCCTGCCGTCCTCCAAGAGCACCGATATTCCCAAGGAGTTTGGAACCCGTCACCGCGCCGCGGTCGGTATCAGCGAACAAAGCGATGCTGTCGTCATTGTGGTCAGCGAGGAAACGGGTAACATTTCCATCGCTAATAACGGCATTCTGAAGCGTGGCTATAATTCGGGCACGCTCAAGGATGATCTGTTCTTGCTCCTCTCGGGCAATACCGAGGAGGAAAACCGCCGTATTCTGCAGAATGCCACCAAGAAGGAAGATAAGTAAAGGAGGGGTCGGTGTATGAAGAGTTATAGCTTTGAGCGAGTCAACGGCGAGGAGCACGTTGAGATCCATCGCAAAAATCACGGCTTTCGCTTGGGTGCCAAGCTGTTTTGCCTTGTGCTGGCCTTCCTGTTCTGGTTGGTCGTTGCCAACGTCCGACTGCATCAAGCGGGCGAGAATTTGCCGGATGCCGATCAGCCGTCGGCAGCGGATCAGGCACAGTAATATCGAATATCATCATAACGTCGGGAGGAAGAACGCTTGTCGCAAGGAGTAACGCAATTTCTCATTGGCGGCATTCGGGTCTCCCCCGATGCTTCCAATGAGCAAATACTGGAGAGAGCCAGACAGAAGATGAAGCGTGCCGATATTTCGGTGGCATCGCTTCATTTCCGTTTATATAAGAAATCTGTAGACGCACGCCATCGCGATGACGTGCGCCTCGTTTGCACCGTTCTTGCTGAGAGCGAGGAGGTGTTGTCCGACGCTGTACGCGCGCGAGTGCTGCGCCAGCCCGATGTCAGAGCGCTGACGCGAGAGGAGCTGAACGTCACGAAGGGCGATGAGTCGATGAACGGTCGCCCCTTGGTGGTTGGTATGGGACCCGCGGGCTTGTTCTGCGCGCTTTTGCTGGCAGAGCAGGGTTACGCTCCCATTCTTATCGACCGCGGCGATTGCGTTGCCGACCGTGTCCGCGCCGTTGAGCGCTTTTTCCGCGAGGGCGTGCTGGATACGCAGAGCAACATTCAATTTGGCGCGGGTGGCGCGGGTACGTTTTCGGACGGTAAGCTACTCACACGCATCAACGATGCACACTGCACCTATATTCTGGAGCGGCTGGTCGAATTTGGCGCACCTGCCGAGATCCTCACGCGAGCCAAGCCGCATATCGGCACCGACGTGCTTCGCGTGGTGGTTGACCGTATGCTGGAGCGTATCGCCGCGTGCGGTGGTGAGGTGCGATATCGCACCTGTCTGCACGCGCTGACCGAATACGCCGACGGTACGGTGCTTGCCGCAACGAGCGGTGGTGATATCCCTTGCTCGTCCGTCGTGCTTGCCATCGGAAATGCGGCACGCGATACCTATCAGATGCTGATCACGCGGCAGTTTGCCGTGGAGGCAAAGCCCATCTCGGTCGGCGTTCGTATCGAGCATCTTCAAGCGGATATTGACCGCGCACTGTACGGCAATTTTGCGGGACACCCCGCACTCGGTCCTGCCGAGTATGCGCTGTCCGATACGCGTGGAGAGCGCGGTGTTTATACCTTTTGTATGTGTCCCGGCGGCGAGGTCGTCGCGGCGGCATCCGAGGAGGGTGGCGTCGTGGTCAACGGTATGAGCCATCACGCGCGCGACGGCGTCAATGCCAACTGCGCGGTGGCGGTTTCGGTTCGTGTGTCGGACTTTGAGCCCGTCGACGGTAACGTCGCGCTGGGTGCGATCGCCTATCAGCGTCGCATTGAGCAGGCGGCATTTTCTTTGGGCGGCGGCAATTACAGCGCCCCCATTCAAACGGTTGGCGATTTTCTTGACGGCACGCTGAAAAGCGAGCCCTCTCGAATCCAACCGACCTATCGCGAGGGTGCGTTCGTGCGTGTGGCCGATCTTTCCAAGACCTTTCCGCACTACGTAACCGACTCGCTGCGCTACGGTCTTCGCTCGTTTGACCGCAAGCTCGCGGGCTTTGCCTGCGCCGATGCGGTGCTGAGCGCGGCTGAAACAAGAACGTCTGCCCCCGTCCGCATTATGCGAGGCGAGAATGGGCAAGCCATCGGTCATCCGTGCGTGTATCCGTGCGGTGAGGGTGCAGGCTACGCAGGCGGCATTACCAGCGCGGCGGTGGACGGTCTGAAGACCGCACTTCATATGATGGCACGGTTTGCACCGCCACAGTGAATTTGAAACAAGGAGAAGGGCTATGCGTACGCAGGGCAAGGTGATCCGTTTGGACGGAAAATACGCAACGGTGCTTTGCAGCCGCACGTCGGCCTGCGACGGTTGCCACAAGCTGGCAGATGGGGGCGATTGCTCGGTCTGCTCAATGATGGGACACGGCAAGGATATGGAGACGCGTGCACTCAACGAGGTCGATGCCTGCGTTGGGGATACGGTCGCACTGGAAAGTGACACCTCGCGTATGCTCGGCTATGCCGCGCTCGTTTTTCTTGTCCCCGTTTTTGCTTTGATTGCCGGATACCTCTTGTCCGAGCTTTGGACGAGCCGAGAGCTGTACCGCTACGTGTGCGGCGCGGTGACGTTTGTGCTTGCGTTTGTCGGCATTCGCATCTACTCCGAGCGCGTCATCAAGCGGCGGAGCGAGGTGCGCGTCGTCCGAGTGATCCGCACGGCGGATGGGCA
>JAGBTR010000036.1 GCA_017631215.1 Clostridia bacterium
TCCAAAGGGCAGAGCCCTTTGGTGTGTTTTCTTGCTTCGTTCTTTGCCACAAGGCAAAGAATGAAGACGCACAAGCCCCGAACGCGCCACGAAGTGGCTGTGTGAGGGTAAAGGAACGAAGTTGTAGGGCATACGAATATCTCCCTCTCCCCGCGCGCCGAGAATATCTCTTCCCCTCACTTCAACCCCAAATAAATGAGCAGCACACTAATATCCGCCGGATTGACACCGCTGATGCGGGCAGCCTGACCGACGGTCAGCGGGCGGACGGCGTGCAGCTTTTGGGCAGCCTCAAGTCGCAAGCCCGCAAGCGAAAGGTAGTCGATGTCGTCGGGAAGACGCTTTTGCTCGAGCTTGCGGTGGCGCTCAACCTCGGCCAGCTCGCGCTTGATGTAGCCCTCATACTTGACGGTCACCTCGACGGTCAACCGCACACGGCGGGAGAGCGTCGGTCGGTCGGGATCAAGCAGGGCAAGCGATTCATAGTCCAGCGCGGGACGGCGCAGAAGATCCGCGAGCGATATGCCGCTGGGAACGGTCGCCTCGCCGCGCGCCTCAAGAAAAGGATTGACCCGCGCAGGCGAGAGGTGGGTCGACCGCAAACGCGCGCATTCGGCGTCGATCTCGGCCCGCTTTTGCTCAAAGCGCTCATATTGCTCGTCGGAGACCAACCCCACCTGCCGCCCCAGCGGCGTCAAGCGAAGGTCGGCATTGTCCTGCCGCAAAAGCAGACGGTACTCGGAGCGCGAGGTCATCATACGGTAGGGCTCGTTCGTGCCCTTGGTCACCAGATCGTCGATCAGCGTGCCGATGTAGCTGCTCGATCGCTCCAGAATCAGCGGCTCGCGACCGCTAAGGGACAGTGCCGCGTTGATGCCCGCGACAAGACCCTGCGCGGCGGCCTCCTCGTAGCCCGAGGTGCCGTTGAACTGACCCGCGCCGTATAGCCCGTCGATGCTCTTGAAGCGAAGCGTCGCGTCGAGCTGGGTCGGGTCGACGCAATCGTATTCGATCGCGTAGGCGTAACGCATGATCTCCGCGCGCGAAAAGCCGTCGAGCGAACGCAGCATCTGAAGCTGCACGTCGGTCGGCAGCGAGGTCGAAAATCCCTGGATATACATCTCCTCGTTGTCCAGCCCCACGGGCTCGACGAACAGCTGATGCCGCTCCTTGTCGGCAAAGCGGGTCAGCTTGTCCTCGATCGAGGGGCAGTAGCGCGGGCCCGTGCCGTGAATGGCGCCCGAGTACATCGCGCTGCGGTGAATGTTGCTCTTGATGATATTGTGCGTTGTTTGGTTGGTGTAGACCACGTGGCAGGGGAGCTGCTCGCCGCCGTCCAGCGCTTCGTCGTCCGTCAGGGCGGCGTAGGGGATGGTGGGCGACTCACCAGGCTGGCGCTCAAGCGCGTCCAGATCGATCGACGCGCGGCGCACGCGGGCAGGTGTACCCGTCTTGAAGCGGACGAGACGAACCCCCAAGCGCGCGAGCGATTCGGACAGTCCACGCGCGGGCAAAAATCCGTCGGGACCCGAGGGGTAGTTGACGTCTCCCACGAAGACGCGCGAGTCGAGGTAGGTGCCCGTTGAGAGGATGACCGCCTCGCAAGCCCAGCGCTCGCCCAGCGCGGTGACAAGACCCGTCACGCGGGGGCGGTCGCCCTCGTTCGTTTGGGTGAGAAGATCGACCACCTCTGCTTGCACGAGGCGCAGATTCGACTGCATTTCCAGCGCGTGCTTCATATAGGCGTGGTAGCGACGGCGGTCTGCCTGCACGCGACGCGACTGTACAGCCGCGCCCTTGCCCGTGTTGAGCGTGCGACTTTGCAGCGTGCAAGCGTCGGCTGCGCGACCCATCTCGCCGCCCAGTGCGTCGATCTCATAGACCAGATGCCCCTTGCCCGTACCGCCGATGGAGGGGTTGCAGGGCAGGTTCGCGACGGCGTCAAGCGACAGCGTGAACAGCACCGTATCGAGACCCAGTCGAGCGGCGGCCAGCGCGGCCTCGATGCCGGCGTGACCTGCGCCGACGACGGCGATGCGGGTGTGGTGGTAGTTGTCGATATATGGATTTGTTTCGTTTTGCGTCATAGTGGGGCTCCCGATTGTTCATAATAAAGGTGGGGCGACGGGGTGGGCTCAGGGTAGTTTTATGTCAAACAACTTCGTTCCTTTACGCTCACACACCATTTCGGCTTTGCCGAAATAGGCGTTCGCGGTTTGCTGTTGATGTTCATTCTTTGGCGCTCGCCAAAGAACGAACCAAGAAAACGAGCAAGGGGCTTTGCCCCTTGACCCCGCGCCGCCTGCGGCGGCGCCCGCAAGCCGCTTCGGTGCTCCGCTTCGCTTCGCAAGGCGCGGCTTGAAGGTTTTGTTCGGCGTAAATTCTTCGTCTTGTTCGGCAGCGCCTCCAAGACGGGTTGGGCGGGGGATCTATGCCCGACTTCGGGCGAATCGCCGCCCACATATCAAAAAAGGGGGAGTACGGCTAAAACCGATTTGTCAAATGGCAGGGGGGAAACCAATGAACCATCCGTAGGAGGGGAATCTTTGGATTTCCCGACGCGAAATTTAGTTTAACGAAGGTCATTTTCGCAACCGAGGAAAAATGTTGACAAACATTTTTGCCTCGGGGCGGAAATATTGATAGTTAACGCTTAGCACCACGGGAATCCAAAGGGCAGAGCCCTTTGGGGTGCTTTCTTGCTTCGTTCTTTGCCACAAGGCAAAGAATGAAGATAAGCGATCCCCGAGCGCGCCACGAAGTGGCTGTGTGAGGGTAAAGGAACGAAGTTGTAGGGCATAAGAATATCTCCCTCTCCCCGCGCGCCCGAAGGGCGCAGTGTGAGCGTAAATAGGAGAAGCCGTTTGGCATAAAACAACCTCCCCCTTAGCTCCTCCCGCATAATCTACATTAATATTGTATCGGTTTTGCCCCCGTTTGTCAAGAGGCAGCGACCAAAAGGAGGGAAGGATACCGCTTGAAGATTTTATTGCTGATCGACCGCCTCGATATCGGCGGCGCAGAGACTCACGTCGCCTCGCTCGCACGCGCACTCGCGGCGCGGGGCAACCGCGTCACCGTTGCCTCGTCGGGCGGCGTGCTTGAGCAAGGGCTGACGAGCGACGGCGTCCAAACCGCACACCTCGACGACCGCTTTGTGCGGTCGTTTGCCGCCAACGTGGCGCGACTTTTGCACCTTGTCCGCAAGGAACAGCCCGACGTCATCCACGCCCACACGCGACGGACAGCGCTGCTGCTCCGCGCGGTAAAAGCGCTGATTTCCCTTGCCCCGTCTCGCTTTTTGGAAAAACCGACCGACCTTTGGGAGGGCTACCGCCACCGCTCCCTTTGGCGGGTCGCCGCGCCCGCTTGCATCGTGACCGCCCACGCCCGCTTCCGTCCGCGCTACCGCCATCTTTCCTATTGGGGCGACGCGACGGTGGCGGTCAGCGACGACCTTGCCGA
>JAGBTR010000210.1 GCA_017631215.1 Clostridia bacterium
CTCGCCCTCTCCCCTACGACCACAGCCCGAAGGTCGCCTTCTCGGTGCGGCGCATCTCGTCGATGGCAGAGAGCAGCTTGCGTCGGGCGGTGCGATATTCGGTAGCGGCATCCAGCGCGGGATCGGCGCAGACCGAAAGCTCGCTGACGAGATCACTCACCGTCCGCACGACGGTGCGATTGACGAGCGGGCGCAGGTAGGGCGTTTGCGCTTGCCAGTAGCGCGAGAGTGCCTCGGCTTGACCGACCGTCTCGACCGAGGGCGTGTCGGGAAGCGCCTCGACCAGCGCCGCCATCTCGCGGCAGACCCACCGCCCATAGACCGTACCGACCACGATCAGCGCAAGCATTAAGGCAAAGATCACAAGCGAAGCACGAAACGCCCTCATGCCCTTCCCTCCTTGCGCAGCAGTGAAATGCGCCCCGCATCGTCACATAGCAGATAGAGCAGATCCTCCGCCCGAGCGCCGCGCTTTTTCAGCTGCTTGTCCAGCCACGCGCCATCGTGACCGAGCAGACGCAAATTGTACTCGTTGACCTTGCCGTCGCTGATGAGCATATGCATCATACCGCTCTCACGCACCTCGCTCTTGATATCCCCCGCCGTCAGCGGGCGATGCTCTGCCTTGGGAATGACCGAGAGCTGACCGTTCTTTTCCATAATGGCGTATGCGACCTCGCCAGGGTCGGCGATGCCCTGCTGACGAAGCCCCGAGAACAGCTCCTCGACCGACATTCGGTTGCGCATCAGCTCTGCTTGATCGAGCGCACCGCGACAGATGAGCATGCTCGGTGCGCTCTCGAGCTTTTTCCGCAGCGTTGGGCTGCGCGAGAGTGCGGTCGCCATCACCACCTCGAGCGTCACCAGCGTCACGATGGGAATGACGGCGTGCAAAACGGGAATATCTGCGTTCTCGATGGGCAGCGTGGCGATCTCCGAGATGAGCAGCGTCGTGATCAGCTCGGATACCTCCAGCTCGCCGATCTGCCGCTTGCCCATCAGACGCATCGCGCCCGTCAAAACGAGATAGACTACCAGCGTTCGTACAAAAATTCCAAGCATTTGCACCTCCCAATGCGTTCTTTTCATAGGGTGGCAAATGCAACTAAAATTATGCAAGCAGCCGACAGCCCGTCAGCCCTTCGCGGCTTGCTTTTCCGTGCGCACCTTGGACAGATAGGCGGGTAGATACGGGAGCGCATGTATGAGCAAATACAGCAAATACACAATGATGACCGACAGCCAGTCAGGCGTTGCCGCGCCGATGGGGGCGAAGAAAAAGGACTCGAGCTTAAAGAACATATAGTCCGCCCCGGTGATCGTAAAATTGACGATATTTGCTGCCACCGACACCGCCAAGGCGGGCAATGCGGGGATCAGCAAATGCCAAAGACGCGTGGCTCGGGTATAGGAATGATAGCCCGAGCGCAGCATAAGCAGCGCGCAAAAGATGATGGAGGCGTGGAACATAAAGGTATGGGTTCCCGCAAAGGACAGGCAGGAATAACGCGACAGCACGTTGGCAGGATACACAAAATTGATGGCACCGCCAAGCAGACCGAGCGAGCACACGTAGCCACAGCCCATATATCTCATCCAACCCTTACCGAAAACGGCAAAGGGCATCGCGTACAGAAAAATACTGCAGGGGTAAAGTGAAAGATTGCCGGTCAGCTCAAGGGCAACCGTGGCACCTGCCACCGATTCCCACGTTACGATGACCACCTCGAAGCACACCATAACGGCCCAGATCACGCCGAGCACCCATCGTATGACCCTCTCGCTCTTTTTTGCCACCCAAAGCCCCAGCACGATCACGGTCGCCAGCAGGACGGACGCATAAATGATATGTAACGGCGTAAATATCGTTCCCGCGATCTCTTTGGCGGGAGGCAAAAAATCCTTGTGCGTGAAAAAATTTGCAAAAAGGAATCTCAAATCCGACATAAAAACCTCCTTACGTCGCATATTTCAACACCATTATAATGTATCCTTGATAAAATTTCAATAGAAAATATCTTTACCGCGAAAAAAATCGCTGATCCCATCCAAAGTGTTGCGCGTTTGCACTTGTGCGGTAGCGATAAAAAAGCACTGCGATCGCAGTGCTTCTCCTTTTAAGCTCGGTATAGCATCAATGACATGCACCGCACCTCGTGCGGCGATGAGATGCCAAGATAGCTGCTTGGATAAAAAAATTCCGAAAGCAAATGCTTTCGGAATTTTTTGGTGGAGACAACTAGATTCGAACTAGTGACCCCTTGCATGTCAAGCAAGTACTCTAACCAACTGAGCTATGCCTCCATCGGGTTGTTTTCCAACCGACGGGCATTATTATACCACACCTTTTTGAAAAATGCAACCCCTTTTTTTAAATTTCTTTAAAAAATTTTCGATTCGTGCAAAACTCCCGTTTTTGCCCTGTTCCGCGCATCTTTTTCGGGCGTTTCGTCCATAGGAGAGGGGGTCAACCTCTCCGCTTGCCGCCCGTGTGAGCGCTCTGACGGCGCGGCGATGCGCTCGGCGCGGACTTGGGACAGTGCTCGGGCTTGGGCTGGGACTTGGGCGAGCGGGGCGTGCTCTGCTCCGCGCGGTCGAAAAAGTCTTGGTAGAACCAGACGGCATCGGTGGGCAGCGCGACCTCACGACCGCGCAGATATCCCAGCACGCCGCTATCGTCCTTGAAGTTGAAGATGAGGCGGCAGGCGTACAGCGCTTGGTATTTGTAGCCGCGTGCGCGGTCGTCACGGTTGACGCCGTATTTGCCGTCGCCCAGCAGCGGATGACCGATGTGCGACAGATGGGCGCGGATCTGGTGGGTGCGTCCCGTCACCAGCTCGACCTCAAGCAGCGAGTCGCCGCCCCGCTCGGCAAGGACACGGTACTTGGTGATGATCTCCTTACTGCCGTGCAGCGGCGTGTCGGTCACCTCGACCGTATTGTGCA
>JAGBTR010000211.1 GCA_017631215.1 Clostridia bacterium
CTCCTCGCGTCCGACGTCGAAGCACCGCGTGCCCCAGCCCTCGTGCTCCATGCGGTCGTGCCCCTGATATTCGTAGAGCGGCTGACCGTCAAATTCGTATAGTCCGTGTGCATCCTTGGGGAAGTGGGCGGTGACCCAATCGAGGATGACGCCGATGCCTGCCTCGTGCATCGCGTCGACAAAGCCACGGAAGTCGTCGGGCGTGCCGTAGCGGGCGGTCGGGGCGAAGTAGCCGCTGACCTGATAGCCCCACGAGCCGTCAAAGGGATGCTCCATCACGGGCATCAGCTCGACGTGAGTAAAGCCCATCTGCTTGACGTAGGGGGCAAGCTCGCGGGCAAGCTCCTCGTAGGTGAAATAGCTGCCGTCCTCGTGGCGGCGCCAAGAGCCTGCGTGAAGCTCGTAAATGTTCATCGGCTGACGGCGGAAGCCGCCGTTTGCCATCGTCTTGGCACGGAAGCGCATCCAGCCCTCGTCGCGCCAGACGTAGCTTGATTCATACAGCCGCGAGGCGGTCGCGGGCGGGAGCTCCATCGCCGCCGCGTAGGGGTCGGATTTGTAGAGCCACCGACCGTCCGATGCGACGATGCGGAATTTGTAGATCTGAGAGGCGCGCGCCTCTCTCACCGTGACCTCCCAGATGCCGCCCTCGGTGACGCGCGTCATCGGGATGCCCTCGCCCCAGTCGCAAAAATCACCCACCACGGACACGTGCGCGGCGTTGGGCGCCCAGACGCGGAAGACGTAGCCGTCGTCACACGGATGCGCGCCAAGATAGTCGGCGGCGTGGAAGTTGGTTCCCTGATGGAACAGGTACGGAGCCATATCGGTCGGGGTGGAGCGGGGGGCGGGAGAGTCTTTCATGGGGGATTCCTTTCTGCGCGGTGCGCGCTTTGGCGCGTTGATGCACGGTTGCATTATAATATTAACATATATGTACAATAAAATCAATAGGAAAAACTGTTTTTTGTTTATTTTGATCGTGAAAATCAGCAAAGCGACCAAACGCCGCACCTTATAATATTCGAAACGGGATGAAAAACGTGACGAAACTTGGTTGTTTTTTCTCTTTTTGTGCAAATATCATTAACTGTTCATATTTTTTTCAAAATCAGGACACATTGAAAAGGTATTATTATCATTGGAGTTTTTTCATTGACCGATCCGCAGGGATCGAACGAAACGGAGGAATCACATTGATCGAAATCAAGCAACTGACCAAGCGATACGGCGAGAGAATCGCACTCAACGGTCTTGACGTGAAGCTGATGAACGGTAAGATCTACGGCTTGCTGGGCCCCAACGGCGCGGGTAAGTCCACCACGATGAATATGATGACAGGATGTCTCACCCCCACCTCGGGCAGCGTCCGCATCAACGGCTTTGATATCGTAGAGCAGCCGCTCGAGGCCAAGCGCTTTATCGGCTATCTGCCCGAGCAGCCGCCACTCTATCCCGATATGACGCCCGAGGAATATCTGTGCTTTATCGCAGAGGTCAAGGGTGTCGCACCCGAGCGCGTGATGCGTCAGGTGAGCGAGGTGATGGAGATGACCAACATCACCGACCGCAAGGATACGCTCATTCGCCATCTGTCCAAGGGCTACGGTCAGCGCGTGGGTATCGCGCAGGCGATGCTCGGTAATCCCGAGATCATCATTCTCGACGAGCCGACGGTCGGTCTTGATCCCAAGCAGATCGTCGAGATCCGTGAGCTGATCCGCCGTATGAGCGAGGGCAGAACCGTCATCATCTCGAGCCACATTCTTGCCGAGATCAGCGAGCTGTGCGACGAGCTTCTGGTGCTCTCCGGCGGCTCGCTCGTTGCCAAGGGTACGCTGGAGGAGCTGGACGCTATGATCGACAGCACCGAGACGCTGCTGCTCACCGTGCGCGGTGACCGTGAGGGCGTCTGTGCGGTGCTCGACGGCATCGAGGGTGCGGGCGACTATGAGGTCGTTGAGAGCGCAGAGCAGGGAACGGTCTCTCTTAAGATCCGACTCGAGCGCGGCAGTGAGGCGCGTGATACCGTCGTCTTCCGAATGGTTGAGCATCATTATGCTGTGGTTGCAATGGAGCTGGAGCAGCAGACGCTTGAGCGTGTCTTCCTTGCACTGACCGAGCCCGCGCCCGCCGCGGTGCGTGAGGAGGCGGCTGAGGAGGCGGAGACGCCCGAGTGCGAGGTCGTTGACAGCGAGAACGATCAGACAAAGGAGGACGGTGAGATATGAATGCCATCTTCAAGCGTGAATTCCGTTCTTATATGAATAACGTCATCGGTCCCGTGATCGTCGCTCTTTTGCTGGTGGCCGCGGGTGTGATGATCACGGTCAACAACGTGTTGCTCGGATCGGCGCATTTTGAGTATTCGATGAGTATGATGCAGCTTGCCCTTATTGTGGCGATCCCCGTGCTGGCTATGCATCCCGTCGCCGAGGAAAGAAAGAGTCGTGTGGACCGTTGGATGCGATCGCTGCCCATTCGACCCATCTCGATCGTGCTGGGTCGCTATGCCGCCGCGCTGTGTGTCTATGCCATCGCCTGCGCCGTGCTGGCGGTCTATCCCATCGTGCTGGGTATGGTGGGACTTGCCAACGCCGTTTCATCCTATACGGCCATTATCGGCTTCTTTTTGCTGGGTGCGGCACTGCTGGCGCTGTGCTCGTTCACCTCGGCGCTGACCGCAAGCCCCGTCATCGCCGTTCTGCTCGGCATCGGCGGCGTGCTCCTTCTGCACCTGCCCGACCTGCTTGTTTCCTACGCTCCCGTTTCGGGTGCGCTTGCCCGCATTCTTCCCAAGCTGTCGCTGCTTACGCGCTATTCCATCATTTGCAGCGGTGTGTTTGAGTGGTCGAGCGTGCTGCTTTACCTTTCGTTTACCGTGTTCTTTTTGGCGCTGACCTGGCTGGTCGTCTGCCGCAAGCACCGCGCATAAGGAGGTTATGGATATGAAAAAGACAAAGCTTTCCCCGGCCTCGCGCACCCTTGTAACCGTGGCGGTTTTGCTGGTCGCGCTTGTGCTGATCCAGCTTGCCTTCTCGCTCATTCCCGCCGCGCGTCGGCAGATCGACACGACAACGAGCGGCATCTACTCCGTCTCGGGTGTGACCAAGCGCTTCCTTGCCACGCGCACGGAGCCTGTTACCGTCTACGTCATTTGTGAGAATGGCAGAATGGACATTATGCCTCGCGTCCTGCTCGATCATTACGCCGCAACGGGCGTTGATATCGTTGTCCTTGACCCCGTCAAGGATGCCGAGAAGATCGCAAGCTACGGCATCTCGTCGCCCTCCAACTATATGATGATCGTCGAGAGCGCGCGCCGTTATACCGCCTTCGATCTTGCCTCCTGCCAGTATTATCAGGTGGAGGGGATCGGTCAGGTGCCCGTGTCGCAGTATGGTCAGATGTTGGCCTATGCCGAGATGTATCAGTCCTATTACGGTGTCGACGTGACCGCCGCGACGCCCTACTTCGCACTGGAGAGCACGCTGACGGGTGCGATCGAGTACGTCACGCTGCCCACCATTCCGCATCTGTACGTGCTGACGGGCAACGGCGAGCGCGAGCTGGGCGCAACGGCGATCGATATGCTCAGCAAGACCTCGACCGAGTACGAGCTGCTCGATCTGTCGGGGGATGCGGACATTCCTAGCGATGCCTCGCCTCTGCTGATCTATGCCCCTACGCGCGATCTTTCGGATAGCGTGACGGCTAAGATCCGCGCCTATCTGCAGGGAGGCGGCGAGCTGGTGATGATCACCTCGCCCGCCAACACCTCGATGAAGAATCTGATGAGCCTCGCCGCCGACTACGGGCTCTCTCCGCTGTCGGGCGACGTGCTGCACGAGGGCAACGCTAACAATTTCTATGAGACGGCGACCAACCTGGTGCCCACGCTCAACACGCAGCACGAGATCACCTATTCGGCATCGAGCAGCGGTTATCCGCCTCTGATGCCCAATGCCCACGGCATCGTCTTGGCGAGCGCAATGCCCGAGGGTGTCACGGCGACCGTTCTTCTTTCGACCTCGGCCTCGGCCTATACGGTCGGTGCGGACGGACGTGAGCAGGACGTCGGTATGACCGCGCTGGGCGTTGTGACCGAGCACGCCACCAACGGCTCTCAGCTGGCGTGGTACTCCTCGGCGGAGGCATTTGCCGAGGACGTCGCGGTCAATCTCACGCCCACGCCGCTGTACTGTGTGCTTCTGACGGTCGTTTGGGAGAAGGATGCCTATACCTCCTCGCTCGAGACGATCGCGCCCGTGAATATGACCGATTCGCCGGTCTATCTCACCGTTTCCGCCGTCGTTGGCTGGGCGGTGGCGCTGGTGATCGCCGTGCCGCTGTGCATCGTGATCCCCGCGATCGTGGTGCGTGTTCGCCGTGCTAAGCGCGCCTGATTCGTTTTATATGACGCCGTGCTCACCCAAATGCGGGTGGGCACGGCCTTTTTCGGCAACAGGGCTTGACAAGCGAGTGCGTAAAGAGTATAATAAGATATTATTATGATTGACAGTGCCGCTTGTCGGCCAAGAGGTGTATGATGATCCAAGACCAAAAGATATGCTATTCGGGCGTTCAGCCCAGCGGAAATCTGACCATCGGCAACTATCTGGGTGCCATCCGCAATTTTTCGACCTTCTCCGAGCAATATAAATGCTTCTACTGCGTGGTAGACGAGCACGCCATCACGGTGCGCCAGGATCCCGCCGAGCTGCGCCGTCGCACCTATGAGACGCTTGCGCTGTATATGGCCTGCGGTCTTGACCCCGAAAAGAATACGCTGTACGTCCAGTCGCACGTTCCCGCTCACGCCGAGCTTGCCTGGATGCTCAACTGCTTTACGATGTTCGGCGAGCTGTCGCGTATGACGCAGTTCAAGGACAAGAGCGCCAAGCACGCCGACAACGTCAACGCGGGTCTGTTCACGTATCCCGTGCTGATGGCGGCGGACATTCTGCTCTATCAGACCGACGTCGTTCCCGTTGGCGTCGACCAGAAGCAGCACGTCGAGCTGTGCCGCGATATCGCGACGCGCTTCAATTCGCTCTACCCCGACACCTTCACCATGCCCGAGCCGATTATGGCGGCAAGCGGCAAAAAGATCATGTCGCTGGCCGAGCCGACCAAAAAGATGAGCAAGTCGGACGAAAATGCCAACGCGGTGGTATATATCCTGGACGATAAGGATACAATAATCCGCAAGTTCAAGAGAGCTGTCACCGACTCGGATACCGTCGTGCGCTACGCCGAGGGCAAGGACGGCATCAACAATCTGATGACCATCTATTCCTGCTATACGGGCAAGGAATTCGACGAGATCGAGCGCGAGTTCGAGGGTCGCGGCTACGGCGACTTCAAGCTGGCGGTCGGTGAGGCGTGTGCCGATGCGCTCGCCCCCGTCCGTGCCCGCTTTGCCGAGCTGATGGCAGACAAGGCGTATCTTGAGCAGATGATGAAGAAGGGCGCCGACGAGGCCGCCTACTACGCGCGCAAGACGCTGTCCAAGGTACAGCGCAAGCTGGGCTTCGTTCAGCTCAAGTGACATAATCCAATAGGACGACATATCCCACCGAGCACACCGTGCCTTGGTGGGATATCTTTTTGTACATAACCGAAAGAGAAGAGGGATGATATGACCGACTTGACCTTGTCGCTCGTCGGCGCGCTGGGAGCCGGGCTGAGCGTGACTGTGCTTGTACCCTGGGCGGTACGATTGGCGCCGCGCATCGGAGCGCTTGACGTGCCGCGTGACGGACGGCGAATGCACACGCGCCCCACACCGCGCACGGGCGGTCTTGCTATGTTTGTCGGGCTACTGGTCGGTATGAGCGTGTCGGGGATGGCGACCGCACACCTTTCCGCGCTCGTTTGCGGCGCGACGTTGCTTGTGCTGCTGGGCGTGCTGGACGACGTTTTTCGTCTGCCGCCCGCGCTCAAGCTGATTGTGCAGATCATCGCGGCGGCGACGGCGCTGGGCAACGGCGGCGCGTGGGAGCGATTGCCATCGCCCGGTGGCGTGATGCTTTTGCCGCGTGCGCTCGCTCTGACGGTCGGCGTGCTTTGGACGGTCACACTCATCAACGCGCACAATATGGTGGACGGGATGGATGGGCTGGCGGCGAGCATTGGCACGGTCGAGTCGCTCACGCTCGCGTGTATGCTGGCTTTGCAGACAAACGTCCCCGCGGCATCGCTTGCGCTGTCGCTGGCGGCGGTGTGTGGGGCGTTTTACCGCTACAACCGCCACCCCGCACAGCTGTTTATGGGGGATACGGGATCACAGCTCATCGGTCTTGCGCTGGGCGTGCTGTCACTCCGACTTGACCTCGGCGCGATGGGATCGCTCGGTTGCCTTGTGCCGCTGCTGGTCGTTGCTCTGCCGCTCTCCGACCTCGGCTTTGCCGTCGTGCGCCGCCTCTCTCGTGGAGAAAGTCCCTTTGCCGCCGACCGCGGGCATTGGCATCATCGACTGTACGACGCGGGCTACGGTCAGCGCGGCGTGTGCCGTTGGCTGTCGCTGTTCTCGCTTCTGCTCGGCGGCGTGGGTATCCTGCTGTGCCGCGAGGCGTGGTATCCCTTCGCGGTCTATCTGACGCTTACGGCCGTCGGTGCGGTGGTGCTGCTGGATACGGTGGGGCGTCATAGCAAGCAAAAGGGGGGTTAGCGCTCCTTTTCCTATTTACAAGCGGCGCGGTATCTGCTATAATGATAAGGAAGGAAGGGAGGGAGACGTATGCCCGATATCTATATGATGCGCGCCGAGAGCGGCGTGACCTATCTGCGCGCCTCGCATTTGCCTTGCCCCCACGGCTTTTCAACGCGGCTGGGCGGCGTGAGTACCCATCCCGAGACGGTCTCGCTCAATCTGGGGCGCGGCTTTGCGGACGACGATGCGACCGTGCGCGAAAATCTCGACCGCTTCGCCGCGGCGGTCGGCTTTGATTCCGACACGCTCGTTTCGCTTCACCAGATCCACTCGCCTGACGTCCGCACCGTGACGGCGGCGGACGCGGGGCTGGGATACAGCCGCCCGAGCGATGAGACGGCTGACGGCTACGTGACGTGTGAGCGAGGCGTCGCGATCGGTATCCGTACGGCGGATTGCGTGCCCATCCTCGCGGCGGCGGTCGATGAGGCGGGGAGACCCTATGCCGTCGGCGCATTTCACGCGGGCTGGCGTGGGACGGTCGCGGGCATTGCCACCGAGGGCGTGCGGCGGATGGTGGCGCTCGGCGCGCGTGTCGAGCATATCCGTGTGGCCATTGGTCCTTGCATTCACCGCTGCTGCTTTGAGATCGACGACGCGGCGCGGGAGGTGTTCGTCGCGGGCTTGGGAGGAGAGATGACCGATCGATTCGTTCTTCCGTCAAGGGAAGGGCATTACGATGCCGATCTGGTCGGCATCAATCTCGCGCTGCTTGCCGAGGTCGGCGTGAGCGGCGGGCGCGTGGCGGTCAGCGATCTTTGCACGCGCTGTCGGGGCGATCTTCTTTACTCGCACCGCCGCGATGGGCGCAAACGCGGCTCGATGCTGTCGGTCATCACTCTGCCAAAATAAATTTTTTGCAATTTTTTATCAACAAAAATTGCAAAAACCCTTTACAAATGCCAAACAGTGTGGTATAATAGGCCCATATTTTTCAAGTTTGACCGTTTTCAACTTGCAAAATGGCAAATTTGACATTGAACTAAGGAGAAAATCTTATGAACAGAGTTTACAACTTTTCCGCAGGTCCCTCGATGCTTCCGATGCCCGTTCTTGAGAAGGCGGCTGCCGAGCTGATCAGCTACGGCGACAGCGGTATGTCCGTGATGGAGATGTCGCACCGCTCGGCCGATTACGAGCCCATCATCGCTGACGCCGAGGCGCTGCTTCGCAAGCTGATGAACATTCCCGACAACTACAAGGTGCTGTTCCTGCAGGGCGGCGCTTCGACCCAGTTTGCCGCCGTTCCGCTCAACCTGATCGGTCGCACGGGCAAGGCCTGCTACGCCGTTTCGGGTCAGTTCTCGGGCAAGGCCTACAAGGAAGCGCAGAAGATGGGCTACGACGTGACCTGCATCGCCACCACTAAGGACGATAACTTCGATCACGTTCCCACCATTACCAAGGATATGGTTCCTCAGGACGCCGCATATCTGCACATCTGCTTCAATAACACCATCTACGGCACCAAGTACGGCTACAACCCCGACACGGGCGACGTTCCGCTGGTTGCCGACCTGTCCTCCTGCATCATCTCCGAGCCCGTGGACGTTTCCAAGTTCGGCGTGATCTATGCAGGCGCACAGAAGAACATGGCTCCCGCAGGCTTGACGCTTGTGATCGTGCGCGAGGATCTTCTCGACTACGCAGAGGAAAAGATGCCCACGATGCTGGA
>JAGBTR010000212.1 GCA_017631215.1 Clostridia bacterium
AAGCAGCAGGATATCCTTGGTCTCGCCGCCAAGCACGCCGCCCTGACTAGCAGCGCCCAGTGCGACACACTCGTCGGGGTTGATGCCCTTGAAGGGATCCTTGCCGATCAGCTTCTTAACAGCCTCCTGAACGGCGGGAATTCTCGTCGAACCGCCGACCAGCAGCACCTTGTCGATCTCGCTGACGTTGACGCCTGCGTCGGCCAGTGCCTTCTTGGTGGGGATCATCGTGCGCTCGATCAGATCGGACGTGATGCGGTCGAACTCGGCGCGGGTCAGCGTGGCCTCAAAGTGCAGAGGGCCGTCGGCCGTTGCCGTGATGAAGGGCAGATTGATGTTGGCCGAGGTCATACCCGACAGCTCGATCTTCGCCTTCTCTGCGGCGTCCTTCAGTCTCTGAAGCACCATCTTGTCCTTGCGCAGATCGATGCCGTTCTCGCGCAGGAACTGCTCTGCCATCCAGTCGATGACGCGCTGGTCGAAGTCGTCGCCGCCCAGCACGGTATCGCCGTTGGTGGCAAGAACCTCGACGACACCCGTCGAGATCTCAAGCACCGACACATCGAACGTACCGCCGCCCAGGTCGAAGACCATGATCTTCTGGTCGTTTTCCTTATCCATACCGTAAGCCACAGCGGCTGCGGTCGGCTCGTTGATGATTCTCTTGACCTCAAGGCCTGCGATTCGGCCTGCGTCCTTGGTTGCCTGACGCTGTGCGTCCGAGAAGTAAGCGGGGACGGTGATGACCGCCTCGGTGACGGTCGTGCCCAGGTACGCCTCGGCGTCCGCCTTGAGCTTCTGCAGGATCATTGCCGAGATCTCCTGAGGCGTGAGCTGCTTGCCGTCGATGGCGACCTTGTAGTCGGTACCCATATGACGCTTGATGCTCATGACGGTGCGGTCGGGGTTGGTGATGGCCTGACGCTTTGCGACCTGACCGATCATTCTCTCACCCGTCTTGGAGAAGCCAACGACGGAAGGCGTGGTTCTTGCGCCCTCGGGGTTGGTGATGACGATGGGCTCGGAGCCCTCAAAAACTGCGACACAAGAGTTGGTCGTACCAAGATCGATACCGATAATCTTTCCCATAATAATGTTTCCTCCTGAAAATATGATAAATTATTGTAAACCTATTGTAAACCGTGTTAGTTGGCGACCTTGACCATCGCGTAGCGGACGACGTGGTCTCCGCGGCGGTAGCCCTTCTGAAGCACCTCAACGACCACGCTCTCGCCCAGCGTGTCGTCCTCTACGTGCATCACCGCGTTGTGCCAGGTGGGATCAAACTCCTTGCCCTCGGCCTCGATCTCGGTGATACCCAGCTTGGCGAGCGTCTCGTCAAAGCTCTTTTGCATCATAGCGATGCCCTTGGCGACCGACTCGGGGTCGCTGAATTGTGCGGCGCGTGCGAGGTTGTCGCCAATGGGAAGAATGCTTCCCACCGTGTCCGTCACCGCGTCTGCGTAGGTGTTTTCCTTTTCCTTGGCACTGCGCTTGCGGAAGTTGTCGTACTCCGCGATCATACGCAGGTACTTGTCGTTGAGTGCGGCGAGCTCGCCCTGCAATCTCTCAACCTCGGTGCGAAGCGTCTCGCACTCGTCTGCGGTCTGCTCGGTCGTCTCGACCGTAGCCTCCGTCTCCTCTGCCGCGACCTCGGGGCTATCCTCGGTTGCCGTTTTGGCCTTTTTGTCTGCCATTGTTATCATCCTCACTTTCCTGATCTGTGACCGTCACACCGCCGTCACCCAGCTGTGCCGCGCCCTCGCCGAGCAGATCGGCAATGTTGCCGCTCAGCCCGTCCAGAGTGGACAGCACGCGGGCGTAGTCCATACGCAAGGGGCCGATGACACCGATCGCGCCGATCGGCTTGCCGTCCTTGACGATGGTCTTGAACACCACGGTGGAGTTGTTCATTTCCTTGACCGATGCCTCCGAGCCGATCACCACGCCGTGCGGATCTCGCTCCGCCGCGGTGGAGATCATCTCCATCAGGTCGTTCTTTTGCTCCAGTGCGCCGAGCAGACCCTTGAGCTGGCTGGCGTCGCTGTATTCGGGGTACTCAAGCAGGCGGTCGACGCCCGTAACCTTGAGCTCGCCGCGATCGGACTCGTTCATCGTCTCGTAGATGATCTTGATGACGGGACTGATCAGGGCGCCGTCCTCGGCCATTGCCTCCTCCATCGCCACCATCGTGGGCAGCGTGATCTCGTCGGCCAGCCGTCCCGTCATATAGCGGTTGAGCGTGGCGGCAAGGCGGGCGACCGATGCGCTGTCGCAATTCAGATCGAGCTTGACGTTTCTCGTCTTGACCGAGCCGTCGTCCGCGACCATCACAAGCACGAACTGTCCGGGGGCGATATAGATCGCCTCGAAGCGGCTCACCGACAGCGCGCGACTGCGCGGCTTGAGGGCAAAGCCCGTGTAGTTGGTCAGGTTGGATGCCAGCGTGGACGCGGTGGTCAGGATCTGATCCAGCTCGCTCATCTTGGCCTTGAGCGCTTGGTTGATCTGGGCGATCTCACGCGCCGTCATCGCGTAATGCTCGACGAGCGAATCGACGTAGAAGCGGTAGCCCATCTCACTGGGGACTCGACCTGCCGAGGTGTGGGGCTGCTCGAGATATCCCATCTCCTCAAGCTCGGCCATTTCATTTCGGATGGTAGCAGACGAGCAGGCGATCTGTTGCATCAGCACCTTGGAGCCGACAGGCTCACCGCCCGCGACGTGAGCGTCCACGATTGCTTTTAATATTTGTTTTTTTCTTTCACTTAATACGCTCTCGTGCGCTTCCATCTGCCGCATCCTCCTTTTTGACCCTCTTTTATTGTCGTTTTAGCACTTGAATCAATCGAGTGCTAACCTTGACGCTATCATTGTATCACATTTTGGTCTTTTGTCAAGAGGTTTTTAAAATATTTTTGATTTTTTCACACTTTTTTCATTCAAGTGCTAAAACAAATTCCGTGGGAGACGCAAGGACGAGAAAAAGCCGTCGGTCGCTCGACGAAAGATATTATAGCACGAAAAGCAGCGCTTTTTTCGGGGGGATCGTACGGGCGCGTGACCGTGTCATTCCCCGCCGCGCGCTCCGACAAAAAATACAGGGTGCTGCTTGAACAGCCCCTGTATCATATTCTCTTATTTCCGCGCCGTCACGCGGGACAGCACGTCGACCACAGCGTCGGGAATGTCGGCGGTGCGCGCATACCGCGCCTCGGTGTAGGTGTCGAAAAGCAGCTGCTCGTCCTCCTCCAGCGGCAGCTCGTCCGCGATCTCGTCGGGGGTGAGCTGACGGCGGAAGGTGTAGCCCGACCGAATTCGCTTGATCATATACTCTATATATAGGAAGCGAACGCGTGCCCGATTATCCTCCTGGTCGCCCCATTTTTGGTCGTTTTTAAGCCGACGGCGGTAACGAACCTCCTTGTCCTTGGTGCGCCCGAGAAAGGTACGCTCGTCCTCGCCCCAGCCGCGCCAGCGACCGATGCCCAGCCAAGTGGCGATCTTGCTCGCGACCACAGCGGCAGGATGAAAGAGCCAACGCAGCGCCTTGCCAAGCGCCCGCTCGATGGCCTCCTGCACGCGGTCGGTAAACAGCCGCTTGAGCGCGCGGACAAACAGCACCGAAAAGACGATCAGCGGGATGAGCAAAAGCCCGCGCGTGCGGCGGTCGTCCAGCACCTGCACGCCCCAACCGCTCGCCAACGCCAAATAGCCCCAAATCACGGCCAAAACGATGCGGCGCGTGGTGAGGTTTTTGTTACTGTTTCCCTTCTTACTCATCGTAAGCCTCCTCCCGCTCGTCCGCCGCCTCCAGCGGCACGACCTTGATCGAGTTACCCAGGCGCGACAGCTCGGCAAGCCGTGTCAGCATATCCTCGCCCTGCACGTAGCAGAAAATGACCACCTCGGTGTCGCTCATGCCGTCCACGATGTCGTGCTCAAGCAACGACGCAAACGACGCGCCGTCACGCGGAAGCAGTGCCGCCAGCGCGCGCATCATCTCAAGCAGATGTGCCTCGCTGCTGTCGGGCGCATAGCGAATGGACTGCGCACCGTCGGGCATTTTGCAGTTGGCGGCAAAGCCGACCGCATAGCCCGAAAAGACGGCGTCGCGCATCAGCGCCGAGCAGAAGGAAAGCCCCTGCTCCGCTCGCCGCTCGTAGTCCTCGCCGTCCATAATGGTGCCGACGGGCAGGTGGAAATCCATATAGATCATCAGCCGCCGCGAGGCGCAAAAATCGCGCTGATTGACCTTGAGCGGCGACGCGCTGCTGCCCGAAAGCGGGACGCGCGCACTCGCCTTGAAGTTGATGTGCGAGACCGTGTCGCCAAAGCGGTAATCCCGAATGCCCGACAGCGAAAACGGATCGGAATACAAGGGACGCAGTGCCGTATATTCGCCCTGCATACGGCCGACCGCCAGGCGGTACAGCTCCATCGGAATGACCTTTGGGTAGACGTACAGCTCGGCGTGCGATTCCATCGGCACAGCGCCGCCGCGGTCGTAGATGGAGGCGGTCTGAAGCTCATAATAGCCACGCGCCGTACAGCGCAGCTTATGACGGCGGCGGATCTGGGTATAGGGCATCAGATGAAAGCGGCTGATGAGCACGGGCATGCTGTCGTCCTTACCCGTCGCATAGTCGCGCACGCGGAGCGAGGGGGGGAGATAGGACTCCACGTCGAGGAACAGGAGGGGAAACAAGCCGCGGTTGCGGATGGTCTCGATCAGCTCGACCTCCTCGCCCTCGTACACGCCAAGCTCGGAAAAGGTGCGCTCGTATTCCACGTTGCCAAGATGCCCCGTCCGCAGACGAAGATACAGTCGGCACAGCAAAAAGACGGCGAGCGCCGCGCCCAGCACGACCAGTGCGACGTCAAAGGCGGGCGACGCAACGACACGGGCCAAAACCTCGAGCCAATTCATGCTCTCGCCTCGAAGATGGCCTCGGTGGGTACGGTCGTCTTGGACAGAATATCGTCAATGATCTCAGCCGCCGCGCCGCGACGGATGCGAAGCGAATTCTCCAGCGTCAGGCGGTGCGCCAGCACGGGCTGTGCCGCACGCTTGATATCGTCGGGCGTCACGTAGTTGCGTCCCGCGATGGCCGCGTAGCCCTTGGACGCCTTCATCAGCGCCAGCGCGCCACGGGGGCTGACGCCCAGCACCACGCGGGGATAGCTGCGCGTTGCCTCAACGAGCGACGAAATGTAGCCCATCAGCTCGCGGCAGATGTAGACCTCGGGCAGTGCGCGGATTGCCTCGACCAGCTCGTCGGCACTCACCACGCTCTCGAGCGTTGCAAGCGGGCTGGACTTATCAAAGCGTGCCAGAATATCGACGCTCTCGGCGTGGGTGGGATAGTCCATGCTTCCCTTCATCAGGAAGCGGTCCATCTGCGCCTCGGGCAGCGGGAAGGTTCCCATGCTCTCGACGGGGTTCTGCGTTGCAATAACCATAAAGGGAGCGGCCAGCGGGTAGGTCTTGCCGTCGATGGTCGCCTGCGCCTCCTCCATACACTCGAGCAGACCCGACTGCGTCTTGGGCGTGGCGCGGTTGATCTCATCCGCCAGCACGATGTTGGCAAAGATGGGGCCGGGGACAAATTCGAACTCGGACTTTTTCATATTAAAAAAGTTGACGCCCGTGATATCCGAGGGAAGCAGGTCGGGGGTGAACTGAATGCGCTTGAAATCGCAGCCGACCGAGGCCGCGAGCGACTTGATGAGCATCGTCTTGCCCGTGCCGGGGACGTCCTCAAGAAGCAGGTGTCCGCCGCACAGCAGCGTGACGATGAGCATATCGACCGTTTCCTCCTTGCCGACGATGACACGACCGACGTTGCTCTTGATGCGCTCATAGACCGATGAAATCACGTTTTCCATAAAAAACTCCTCATAAGATACAAATACAGCGCACCCTCGCGTGCGCTCACGTGTGCCTCTATTCTACCACGCGCGCACGCCGAAGTCAAGAAAAAAAGGGGCGAGATTGCATTTTTGCCGCGTTTTGGTGTGTATGGTATAAAAAATCGTTAAATTTTTGATAAACTTGTCGGATTTTTTCTCAAAAACGACTTTACTTTTTTAATCTTCCGTGTTATAATGTAGGATGAAGTGATTGGCTTTTGACAAGTGCTTTCAAAAAACAATTTATTTTAGGAGGACAAAAATCCCATGGCAATCCAAAGAAAAAAGCTGTCCATGGACGGTAACACCGCGGCTGCGCACGTATCGTATGCGTTCACCGAGGTTGCTTCGATCTACCCGATCACCCCGTCCAGCCCCATGGCAGAGGTAACCGATACCTGGTCTGCCACCAACAAGAACATCTTCGGCGAGCCCGCGAAGAACATCTTCGGCGAGCGCGTCAAGGTGACCGAGATGCAGTCCGAGGCAGGTGCTGCAGGTGCCGTCCACGGCTCTCTGGCCGCCGGTGCTCTGACCACCACCTACACCGCTTCTCAGGGTCTTCTTCTCATGATCCCCAACATGTAAAAGATAGCAGGTGAGCTTCTCCCCAGCGTTATTCACGTATCTGCTCGTTGCGTAGCTTCCCACGCTCTTAACATT
>JAGBTR010000213.1 GCA_017631215.1 Clostridia bacterium
CGGGAGGTTTTGGAAAGGGTGGCGTTATCGGTATCGAAGATGCCGATGATGGAGGAGAGGCGGATAGATTTTTTATTTCCGACGTGGAGGTACATGGGGGATGACCTTTCTTTGGTTTTTTGGGTGGAAGAATGTGCTTCCCTTTACGCGCGGCGGCGTGGGGGAGGGGGTTTATGCCAAACGGCTTCTCCTCGTTACGCTCACACTGCGCCCTTTGGGCGCGCGTTCGCGGTTTGCTTTTGGGTGTTCATTTTTTGCCGCGCGGCAAAAAACGAACCAAAAAAGCGCGTGGGGGCTACGCCCCTCAACCCCGCGCGGCTTCGCCGCGCTCCGTTCGCGCCTTCGGTTGCTTCGCTTCGCTACGCAAAGGCGGCGCTCAAAGATTTGGGCAAGTGCAGACTCTCCGTCTTGTTCGGCACCGCCTCCAAGACGGGTTTGGCGGGGGATTTATGCCTAACTTTGGGCGAGTTCGCCGCCAACATAGCAAAAATGGGGAAGTTGGGCTGAAACCGTTTTGGAAAACGGCAGAGGGACATCAATGAACCCTTGTAGGAGGGAAATCTTTGGATTTCCCGACGCGAAATTTAGTTTAACGAAGGTCATTTTCGCAACCGAGGAAAAATGTTGACAAACATTTTTGCCTCGGGGCGGAAATATTGATGGCTTCAGCCCAGCACCACGGGAATCCAAAGGGCAGAGCCCTTTGGTGTGAGAGTTTTGCGTTCGCGCTTGCGCGACGCCCGTGTTTAGCGGGCGAGCAAAATCTCCACTCCTTGAACTCGGCTTGCCGAGTTCGGTTTTCTTGCTTCGTTCTTTGCCACAAGGCAAAGAATGAAGACGTACCGACCGCGAGCGCGCGTCCGCAGGGCGCAGTGTGAGCGTAAAGGGGAGAAGTTTTTTTATTCACCCACTAAACTCTCCCCCGCTCACTCGCACCACTCTTGCATCGGTCATCCTCTGCATCTCGGAGGGCTCACACGTTGTGAGTATCACTTGCTTATCTCGGATCTTATTCACTAAATAGTCTCTTCGTTTGCTGTCCAGCTCGCATTGCACGTCGTCAAACAAAAACACGGGATAATCACCGCACAGCTTGCGGCTGATCTCACCCTCGGCCAGCTTCATCGCCAGCGCGAGCGAGCGTTGTTGTCCCTGAGAGGCGTAAACACGCGCACACACGCCGTTGAGCGTGATGGCAATGTCATCCTTGTGGGGACCCCATAGCGTGTAGGTCGCGCCGATTTCGCGGTCGTGGGAGGTGGTCAGAAGACGAAGCAGGCTCTGCTCGACCGCCGCGGCGTCCAGATAGTCCTCAGGTCTCTCCATATGACAGCTACCGTCGTAGGTCATTTCGGGGATTTCTCCACCGCCCGTCATATCGGCAAACACCTCGCGGGCGGCCGCATTGACCTGCTGAACGTACCACACGCGGTAGCGCGCAATGATCGCGCCCTCGTGGGCAAGCTGTGCCGACCAGATATCGATGGTGTCGCGCAGCGTCTTCATCGCGGACGCGTCCTCGGCGGCGTTTTTGAGCAGTCGGTTGCGCTCCTTCAATATTTTGTTGTAGCGCTGAAGAGAGGTCAGATACATAGGCTTGAGCTGTGAGATGGCAACGTCAAGAAAGTTGCGGCGCAGCTCGGGTCCGCTTTTGATGATGGACAAATGCTCGGGACAAAACAGCACCACACGAAGTCCGCCCACAAGCTCGGAGGCACGGCGCACGGGCAGACCGTTTTGCTCGGTCTTTCTCCGCTTGCCCGCCTCAAGGACGGTCACAAGACGCATATCGCGCACGTCGTCGGCATAATCGAGCGTTACACGCGCCTGCGTCTGACCGAACCTGATCAGCTCGGCATCCTTGGCGCCGCGAAAGCTCTTGCCGATGGCCTGCAGTGCGATGGCCTCAAGCAGATTGGTTTTGCCCTGCGCGTTGTCTCCAAGCAGGAGATTGACCTGCGGCGAGAATTCGACCGACGCGTGGGTGATGTTTCTGAAATTTTCTACCTCAATGCGTTTGCATTGCATAGGTCTTGATTACTCCTTCATACGAACGGGCAGAAGCATAAACAGCTCGCGGTTCTGCTCGTCGGTCTCCTCGTCGGCAGGCTCGATGTTGATCGAGGTCAGCGCCGAGGTCATGCTGATCTTGATGCGGTCGGCGGTGCAGGCGCGCAGAGAATCAAGCAGATAGCGGTTGTTGAAGGCGATGACCAGATCGTCGCCCTCGTGGTCGACCGTCAGCTCGTCGTAGGTGCTGCCTGCGGTGCTGGTGGCCAGGATCTTCATCACGTCGCCATCCAGCTCGAGCTTAACGTGCGAGCGGACGCTGTGCGCGATCTTCTCCTCGGTAATGAGCGCGGCACGCTCCAGCGCCGAGATGAGGAATGCGCGGTCGGTCTCGACCAGAATGCGATGATTTTGAACGATGACGCGGTCATAATCGATATACTCGCCGTCAATGAGGCGGGAGAAGAAGGTGAGATCGCCCAGCTTCATCTGAATATTCTTACGGCTGACGAAGATGCGTGCGTCCTCCTCATCGCTGTCCAGCAGCATACGGGAGAGCTCGCTGACCGTTTTGACGGGAATAATAAAGGTATGATTGACCGAGCTTCCCTCGACGCCGGCGTTATTGACAACGGTCTCGACCTGGCACTTGGCAAGGCGATAGCTGTCGCAGGTGACGGTCAAGAGGCTATTCTCGGTGATCTTGAACAGAGCGCCGTTCAGCACGGGACGGGGATCGTTGTTACCCATAGCGTGCGAGGTTTTATTGATCATTCTTTTAAGAACGCCCTGCGAAATGACAAAGCCGTGATCGCCCGAGATCTTGGGCAGGTCGGGGAAATCGGAGCCGCGCAGTGCGCTCATTTTATGGGAGGACTTACCGGCCTCAAAGAGGGCAGTGAGATCATCACCGACCGTCAGCGTCAGCTCCTCACCCTCCATGACCTTAACGGTCTGATTGAACTTTTGGGCATTGATAATGAAGCTACCTCCCTCGATGACCTCGGTATGGATGGTGATACGGACACCCTTTTCGAGATCGAAGGTCGTCAGGGTACAGGTATCGGGCTCAACGGCCTCGATGAGGATACCCTCGATGCTCTGCATA
>JAGBTR010000214.1 GCA_017631215.1 Clostridia bacterium
GACGAAGTGTCTGCACTTGCCAAAAACTTTGAGCCTTGCCTCGTCGGCAAGGCGAACGGAGCGCGGCAAAGCCGCGCGGGATCCAAGAGCGTAGCCCTTGGCACGCTTTCTTGGTTCGTTCTTTGGCGTGCGCCAAAGAATGAACGTCAACAGCAAGCCGCGAACGCGCCGAAGGCAGTGTGAGCGTAACGAGGAGAAGCCGTTTGGCATAAAACCACCTCACCCCACGCGCCGAAGGCGCAGTACGCGCGTAAAGAGGAGAAGTTGTTTAAAATTCAGCTTTCAACTCCCCCCACAAATCAAAATTTACCCCCGTTTTCATCAAATTCGCATTTTCCTGATGACAAACGCCCAAAAATATGGTATCATATAAAAAAGATCACAAAGTACGAGGTGAAGCCCGATGATATACACCCCCGAGCTACTGTCCCCCGCGGGCAATTTTGAAAAAATGCAGGCGGCTCTGCGCTACGGCGCGGACGCGGTCTATCTGGCAGGTCAGCGCTTTGGTATGCGCTCGGCCGCCGACAATTTCACGTCCGACGAGCTGTCCGCCGCCGTCGCCTATGCGCACGAGCGGGGCAAAAAGGTCTACCTGACGCTCAACACGATGCCGCGCGCCGACGAGTACGCCGACCTGCGCATCTTTGTCGACTCTTTGCGCGACGTCCCCGTGGATGCCGTCATCGTGGCGGATCTTGGCGTGATGGATACGGTGCGCGAGCTGCTGCCCGATATGGAGATCCACATCTCGACGCAGGCGGGCGTGTGCAGCCCCGCAAGTGCGCTGTCCTACGCGCGGCTGGGTGCGAAGCGGCTGGTGGTGGCGCGTGAGCTGACCTTTGAGGAGATCGCCGCCATCCGCGCGGCTCTGCCTGCCGAGGTCGAGCTGGAGGCGTTTATCCACGGCTCGATGTGCGTGTCCTACAGCGGTCGGTGCATCCTGTCCAACGAGTTTACGGGACGCGACGGCAATCGCGGTATGTGCGCCCAGCCCTGCCGCTGGAATTATATGCTTGTCGAGGAAAAACGACCCGATCAGCCCTTGCCCATCGAGACGAACGAGCTGGGAACGTTCATTATGGCCTCCAAGGATATGTGTATGATCGAGCATATCCCCACGCTGATGCAGAGTGGCATCAATTCCTTCAAGATCGAGGGACGTATGAAGAGCGCCTACTATACGGCTGTGGTCACCAACGCCTACCGTATGGCGATGGATGCCTACGCCGCCGACCCCGAGCGCTTCGCCTATCGCGATGAGTGGCTGCGCGAGCTGGAGAGCGTGTCCCACCGCGAATACTGCACGGGCTACTATCTGGACGACTGCCGCAAGGAGTCGCATCTGGCGACCACGCTGGGTTACATCCGCGAGAAGGCATATTTTGCCATCGCGCAGACGTATGATGAAGCGACCTTGCCCGCAGGACTCGTCGCGCAGACCGAGGACGGTTGCCTCGCCCGCTTCAAGCAAAAGAATAAGGTGTGCGTTGGCGACAGCGCCGAGCTGCTCACGCCCGGTAAGATCGGTCAGCCCTTTACCGTGCGCGAGATCTACAACGAGGAGGGCGAGCCAATGCAGGCCGCGCCGCATCCCTCGCAGATCATCTACGTCCGTGTCCCCTTCGCCGTTAAGGAGGGCGATATTTTGCGCGCAGGTGATTGATCAATACAAGCGTGAGGAGTAGTAAGATATGGAATATATCCTTGAGGTTTTGAAATCGATCCTTTACGGCGTTGTGGAAGGCATCACCGAGTGGTTGCCCGTCAGCTCGACGGGACATTTGATCCTCATCGAGGACTTTTTACCCTTTCGCTTTTCCGAGGACGCGACCCTTCTTGCTGAGTTTGGCGAGATGTTTCAGGTCGTCATTCAGCTCGGCGCCATCCTTGCCGTGATCGTGCTGTTCTGGAGTCGTCTTTGGCCGTTTGGCAAGGCACCCGCCGCCCGCCGCGCAACGTGGGTGCTGTGGGGCAAGGTGCTCATCGCCAGCCTGCCCGCCGCCTTTGCGGGCATCGTGCTCGACAAGGTACTGGAAAGCAAAACGGGGCGTGACATCGACGGCTGGCTGTACAACTCTCTTGTCGTCGCCGTTGCGCTCGTCGTCTACGGCGTCGCCTTCTTGATCGTGGAAAAAAGAAGAAATGCAAAGGGACTGCGCGTCGAGCGGGTAGAGGATATCACCTGCCTGACCGCGCTGGGCATCGGCGCGTTTCAGGTGCTTTCGCTCGTTCCGGGTACGTCTCGCTCGGGCTCGACCATCCTCGGCGCGATGATGCTGGGGCTTTCCCGCACGGCGGGCGCCGAGTTTTCCTTCTTTATGGCCATCCCCGTGATGGTGGGCGCGAGCGGTATCAAGGTGCTGGGCTTTTTGAAGTATATCGTGGAGAGTTCGGTGACCGTCCCCGCGATGGCGTGGGTGGTGCTGGCCGTCGGCTGCCTCGTTTCGTTCATCGTCTCGCTCGTCGCCATCCGTTTCCTGATGGATTTCGTCAAGCGCCATTCGTTTGCCCCCTTCGGCGTCTACCGTATCATCCTCGGCGCGCTTGTGCTGGCCGTTTGGCTCGTGCGCTGATCGGGTGAATTTTTGGGGAGCGGGGAAACGAATGCGGAGGATTTGGGAAAATAGAATTGGGGCGAGCCTAATTTGAGAAGATTCCCGCAAAAGTGAGTAGCTCGTTAACCCAACAAACCGATCCGTCAACATTGGTACAACGATCATCAACAAAGGAGGTCCCTATGCCACGCAAGCTGAATATCCCGTACCCCGTCATCGTCGAGGGAAAATACGATGCGATCAAGCTGTCGAGCGTGATGGAGGGACAGATCATCACCACCGATGGCTTCGGCGTTTTCAACCAAAAGGAAAAGCTGTCGCTCATCCGCGCGCTTTCCCAACGGTCGCCCGTCATCGTGCTGACCGACAGCGACGGCGCGGGCAAGCTCATCCGCTCGCATATCACCTCGGCTGTACCGACCGACCGCCTCATCCAGCTGTATATCCCCCGCATCAAGGGCAAGGAGAAACGCAAGGAGCAGCCGTCTGCCGAGGGGACGCTGGGCGTGGAGGGAATGGAGTGCGGCTTGCTCCGCGATCTGCTCGCTCCCTATGAGGACGAAGCCGCATTGCGGCGTGCCGCCGAGAATCCCCTCTCTAAGACGGATTTTTTCATCGACGGGTTGTCGGGTGGTGAGAATAGTACCGCTCGCCGCGACGCGCTGGCCGCCAAGCTGAATCTGCCCTGCGGTATGACCGCAAACGCGCTGTTGGCGGCGGTGCGTCTGCTTTGCACCTATGAGGAGTACCTTGCGTTGGTAGGCAGAGCAGGGGAATAAAGACGCTGTTTTTGGTGCCAAAAAATTTTTTTAAATTTTTTTCAAAAAACGCTTGACAAATGTATTTGACTGTGATATAATATCCAAGGTCGCAAGGGCGACCACAAATGTGGCCCGTTGGTCAAGCGGTCAAGACGCTAGCCTCTCACGCTGGAAACATGGGTTCGATTCCCGTAC
>JAGBTR010000215.1 GCA_017631215.1 Clostridia bacterium
CCTGACCTTTGGCTGTCAGCAAAACGTGGCGGACAGCGAGAAGCTGTCGGGAATGTGTGAGCGGCTGGGCTATGAGCTGACCGATCGCCCCGACGAGGCCGATCTGATCATGGTCAACACCTGCGCCATCCGTGAGCACGCAGAGCAAAAGGCGCTGTCCATCGTGGGACAGTACAAGCATCTGAAGGCGAAGCATCCCGACCTCATCATCGGTGTGTGCGGCTGTATGGTCGCGCAGGAGCATCGGCGCAATGAATTGAAGCGGAGCTACCCTTACGTTGATTTTGTTTTCGGGACGACCGTTTTGCACCGATTCCCCGAGCTGCTGTGGCAAAAGCTGTCCACGGGCAAGCGTCTGTTTTGCGAGGAGGACGAGCTGGAGCGCCCCGAGATGGTCGAGGGCGTACCCATCCGCCGCGAGAGCGACTACCGCGCGTGGGTTTCGATTATGTACGGCTGCAACAATTTCTGCTCCTACTGCATCGTGCCTTACGTGCGCGGACGCGAGCGCAGCCGCGATAAAAACGAGATTGTGGCGGAGGTCAAGGATCTGGTGTCGCGCGGCTATCGCGATATCACGCTGCTTGGTCAGAACGTCAATTCCTACAACAAGGGAAGTGCGGACGGCTACGATTTCGCCGCCTTGGTGCGCGAGCTGGATGCCATTGAGGGCGATTACGTGCTGCGCTTTATGACCAGCCATCCCAAGGATGCGACCGTCGCTTTGATGGACGCGATGGCAGACGGCAAGCACACCGCGCGCCACTTCCATTTGCCGATGCAATCGGGAAGCGATGCCGTCCTTAAAAAAATGAACCGCCATTACGACACGGCGCGCTATCTGTCCATCGTCGAGGGGCTGCGCGCGCGGATGCCCGACATCACGCTGACCTCGGACATCATCGTCGGCTTCCCCGGAGAGACCGAGGAGGACTTTGAGGCGACGCTCGATATGCTGCGGCGCGTGAAATTTGATATGCTGTTTTCGTTCATCTATTCGCCGCGCAAGGGAACACCTGCGGCGGCGATGGAGGATCAGATTCCCGATAAGATCAAGAACGAGCGGTTTGACCTCTTGCTCGCGCTTCAAAACGAGATCGCGCAGGAGAAGAATGCGGCGATGGTCGGTACGGTGCAACGCGTGCTGTGCGACGGCGTGAGCAAGAACAACGGTGACGTTTATTCGGGGCGCACCGACGGCAACAAGATCGTCTTCTTCGCAGGAGACGAGAGCGATACGGGGCGCTTCGTCAACGTCCGCATCGATCGCGCCGAGCCCTTTGCCCTCTACGGCGAAAAGGTGTAAGCCAAATGTAAATTGGGGTTTAGCGGTTCGATGTATTTTGTAGGGCGGGGGCTTGCTCCCGCCGTCACAACCGAAAAAGCCTTCGTTTTCGGCGGCACCAAGGCACCGCCCTACGGGATTGTGCGTCGCCGACAAATCAAAATTTAAACTCTGCCGACCGATGATGGTTTGGTACGATATAAAACAACAAAAAACAAACCAAAGGAGATATAACCATGGATATTTTTGAACTTGCAGCAACGCTCGGTGACGAGCTGAAAAAGCACGAGGTGCTTGTCGCATTGGACGCGGCACGCAAAAGCTACGAGTCCGACACACAGCTCAAGGCGCTGATGACGGAGTATGAGGTTCAACAGATTGCGATGCAAAAGGAAACCTCCAAGGGCGAGATCGACACCCATATGATCGATATGATTCAGGCGCGTATCAACGAGCTTTACAAAACCATCACCGAAAACGAGGTTTATCTGGCACTGGAAAAGGCACAGAACGACGTCAACGAGCTGATGAACAAGGTCAACGGCATCATTACCGCACACATCACGGGCGAGGAGCCCGGCTGCACGCACAACTGCGCGACCTGCCGCGGCTGCCACTGATCGTTGCCGTGCGCTGAAAAAGCGCTGAAATAACGCTGAAGAAGAGGAGAGACGACCGCTATGACTCCGATGATGGAGCAATATTTTGAGGTCAAAAATCAATACAAGGACTATCTGGTCTTTTACCGTCTCGGAGATTTCTACGAGATGTTCTTTGACGATGCCATCACCGCCTCGCGTGAGCTGGAGCTGACGCTGACGGGAAGGGACTGCGGTGAGGCGGAGCGTGCGCCCATGTGCGGCGTGCCGTTTCACAGTGCGGACGGCTATATCGGCCGTTTGATCGAGAAGGGCTACAAGGTGGCCATCTGCGAGCAGGTGGAGGATCCCGCAACCGCTAAGGGGCTGGTCAAGCGCGAGGTGGTGCGTGTGATCACGCCCGGCACGCTGATCGAGCCGACGCTGCTGCCCGAGCAAAAGAACAACTATCTGTGCGCCGTCTATTTCTCGGATGAGGGCTATGGCATCTGCTTTGCCGATGCCTCGACGGGACAGCTCTCGGCCACCGTTTTGCGCGGTGCCAATATGGAGAGCCGTTTGCTTTGCGAGATGGGAACGTACCATCCCAGCGAGGTTATTTTCAATCTGCCGCGCAGCCGTGTGGCCGCCGCTGCGGAATTTGTGACGACGAATCTTCGCGCGGTGATGACCGACGCGCAGGCCGGTCGCTTTGAGTACGGCTCGGCGCGCGAGACGGTGATCGACCGCTTTGGCGACACGCTGCGCGAGGGCATTTTAGAGGATCGACCGCTCGTTTGTGCGGTCGGCGGTCTGCTCGATTATCTGCGCGAGATGCAAAAGAACGAGCTGGTCGGTATCAAGGAGCTCAGTGTCTATACCGAGGGGCAATTCCTTGAGATGGATCTCAACACGCGCCGCAATCTTGAGCTGACCGAGACGATGCGCGCCAAGGAAAAGCGCGGCTCGCTGCTCTGGGTTTTGGACAAGACCAAGACCGCCCCCGGCGCGCGTATGCTGCGTCAGTGGATCGAGCATCCGTTGCTCAACGTTTCGGCGATTGAGGAGCGTCAGGGCGCGATCGAGGAGCTTTGCGGCAATTATATGCTGCGTGAGGAGCTTTGCGAGCTGCTCTCGGGCGTGCTGGATCTGGAGCGACTCAACACCAAGATCGTTTACGGCACCGCCAATGCCAAGGATCTGCGTGCGGTGGCGGCGACGGTCGTTATTTTGCCCGAGCTGAAGGAGCGACTCGGTGCGTGCGAGAGCCGCGCGCTCAGCCGCATCTGCCGCGAGCTGGACACGCTGGAGGACATTTACGGTCTGATCTGCCGCGCGATCGTGGAGGATCCGCCTTTCTCGGTTCGTGAGGGCGGAATGATCGCCACGGGCTACAACGCAGATATTGATGCGCTGCGGGAGATTATGAGCGACGGCAAGGGCTGGATCGAGCGTATCGAGGCGCAGGAGCGCGAGACGACGGGCATCAAGAATCTGCGCGTCAGCTACAACAAGGTATTTGGATATTACATCGAGGTGACCAATTCCTTTAAGGATCAGGTCCCCGAGCATTACGTTCGCAAGCAGACGCTGTCGAACTGCGAGCGATATATTACGCAGGAGCTGAAGGATCACGAGTCGACCATTCTCGGCGCGGCGGACAAGGTCTGCTCGCTGGAATACGAGGTCTTTCAGACCATTCGCTCGGCGGTGGCCGAGGCGGGCGAGCGCTTGCAGGCCGCGGCTGCGATGCTGGCCGAAATCGACGTGTATCTGTCGCTTGCTACGGTGGCGGCGACCAACCATTATGTCCGTCCTGCGGTGGATCTGACCGATCGGCTGTCGATTGTGGACGGTCGTCACCCCGTTGTGGAGCAGTTCGTCAAGGACAGCTATTTCGTGCCCAACGACACCGAGCTTGACACCGCGCACCAGCGGCTGATGCTCATTACGGGCCCCAATATGGCGGGTAAATCGACCTATATGCGGCAGGTCGCGCTCATCGTTGTGATGGCGCAGATCGGCTCGTTTGTCCCTGCGCGCGAGGCGCGTGTCGGTATCGTCGACAAGGTGTTCACCCGCGTGGGCGCGTCGGACGATCTGGCCAGCGGTCAATCGACCTTTATGTTGGAGATGAACGAGGTCGCTTACATTCTCCGCAACGCGACCAAGCAGAGTCTGATCATCTACGACGAGGTCGGACGCGGTACGTCCACCTTCGACGGTATGAGCATTGCACGCGCGATCGTGGAGTACACCAACAGCAAAAAAATCGGCGCCAAGACGCTGTTTGCAACGCACTATCACGAGCTGACGACGATGGAGGATGAGTTCGACGGTATCGTCAACTACAACATCGCGGCCAAGAAGAAGGGCGACAGCATCATCTTTTTGCGTAAGATCGTACGCGGCTCGACCGATGACAGCTACGGCATTGAGGTTGCCAAGCTGTCGGGATTGCCCAACGAGGTTATCAAGCGCGCCAAGGAGGTTCTCGCGGTGGTCGAGGCCTCGGCGGTCGATCTGACGACGAGCGGCGCGGCGACCAAGGCGGTCGTTCCCAACGAGCAGGATGACGTGATCAGCCTGCAGGACTGCATCAACG
>JAGBTR010000216.1 GCA_017631215.1 Clostridia bacterium
AATGTGGTATATTATTGGAGAATGGAGCAATTTGCTCGTTCAATTTGACACGCAGGGCTCGGGAAAAATACCGCACGCACGGACGGCGCAAGGCTGCCTCCGCACGCTGCTTTCCCGCCGCAAGAGCCCCTCCGCCCGCTTGCCGACGGCGAGGATAGCCGTCGAAGGAAAGGATGTGACGTTTCTTATGCTGCCACTTGACCGCCTGCCACAACCGATACTGGACGCACTGACAGCGCAAGGCATCTGCGAGGACGCGCTTGCCGTCGCCGTGCGTCTGGATATGGACGCCGAGGGCAGGTTCGGTGAGACCTGGCTGGTGCTTGACCGTACGGCGCAGACGCTGTACCGCATCGCCTCTGCCGACCTGACCGTCGATCGCTTCGACCTTGCGCTCCTGACCGAGCCGTATGTCGATAACTTTACCACAACCACGCGCCTGCTCGCCCATCGCTACGGCGAGGGACACGGCGTGTTGCCCAAGCGAGAGGACTTTGACACCGAGGACGGCTATAAGGATGCGATGCGCGACTATCACCGCGGCGGTGAGACGGTCGTGCTGGGACATACGACCAACGCCTGCAAGCGACGCCTGCTTGCGTTTATGAACATATGGGAGCGGCTGTGTGCCGGGCGCGAGGTCAAGGATGACGACTCGATCTTCGAGCAGTTCAATGCCAAATGCCCTAAGTGCGGCACGGTCTATCCCGATCAGGAGCGGCGCGTGTGCGAGAATTGCAGTAACCGTCGCGGTACGCTTTGGCGTATGCTCAAGTACTTTTCTGCGTTTAAGCCACAGCTGTTTACCGTTGTGCTGTGCTTGATCCTGTCGGCCTGCATTGCCCTTGTCACGCCCATTGTCAGCGGCTCGCTGCTGCTGGATCAGGTCATCAGTGAGCCGACCTATCGCGTCACTGACGAGGCGGGCAATATCTCGCATCTGACGGTCGAGCAGTTGGGCGAGCTCGGGCTGTCCTCCGACGGCCTTGAGCAGGTCACGGGACGCTATCACGAGGAAAAATACGTCTTTGTGTTCGTCGGCGTGCTGATCGGCCTTGCCGTGCTGTCGCTTGCGATCAGCATCGTGCAAAACCGCAACAACGCCTATATGTCGACCCGCGTGACCAAGAATATGAAGAACGACATCTTTCGTGCGATGCAGAATATGTCGTTGGCATATTTCAATAAAAACAACACGGGCGGTCTGATCAACCGCGTCAACTACGACGCGGCGCGCGTACGCTCCTTTTACATTGACGGAGTGCCGCATCTGATCGTCAACGTGCTCAAATTCGTCGGCGTGGCCATCTTCCTCTTTATCATCAACTGGAAGCTGACGCTCATCGTTTTTGTTCCCGTTCCCATCATCGTGCTGATGTTCAAGCTGATGCTGCCCAAGCTGTGGCGATCGTTCAACCGCCAGTGGCGTCGGTCGCATTCGCTCAACGTGATGCTCGGCGACTCGCTGGGCGGCGTGCGTGTGGTCAAGGCGTTTGCCAAGGAGGCCGAGGAGACCAACCGCTTTTACGAGCATTCGACGAGACTCTATGAGGCCAATCTCAAGACCAACCTCATCGCGCTGTCCATTTTCCCCGTTATCAGCCTGCTGATCGGTATTTCCTCGCAGGCCATCTGGGGCTTTGGCGGACTTGAGGTCATCGACAGCCGTATGACCTTCGGTGAGCTGCAGACGTATCTGGGCTACATCGGTATGATCTTCGCACCGCTCAATTTCTTTACCAACTTCACCAATATGATGACGGATACGATGAACAGTGCCTCGCGTATGTTCGAGACGCTCGACCAGGTGCCCGATATCACCGACGCGTCCGACGCGGTCGAGCTGCCGCGCATCCGCGGCGATATCCGCTTCGATCACGTCAACTTCCACTACAGCCCCAACCGCCCAATTCTGAAGGACGTCAGCTTTGAGATCAAGCAGGGCGACCACGTGGGCATCGTGGGACACACGGGCTCGGGTAAGAGCACGGTCGCCAACCTCATCACGCGTATGTACGACGTGGTCAGCGGTGCGGTGGAAATCGACGGCTACAACGTCAAGCAGATCAAGATGTCCTCGCTTCGCCGCGGCATTGCCACGGTGTCGCAGGAGATCTTCCTGTTCCGCGGTACTATCGCGGACAATATCCGTTATGCCCGCCCCGACGCGACGCTCGAGGAGGTCATTGCGGCCGCCCGTGCCGCCAACGCGCACGACTTTATTATGAATCTTCCCGAGGGCTATGAGACGATGGTCGGTATCGGCTCGCGCTCGCTCTCGGGTGGTGAGAGACAGCGCGTCTCGATCGCCCGCGCTCTGCTGCTTGACCCGTCCGTGCTGATTCTGGACGAGGCAACGGCGGCGATGGACACCGAGACGGAGCGCCTGATCAGCGAGGCGATCGAGAAGCTGGTCGCCGGCCGCACGACCATTTCCATTGCCCACCGCCTATCGACGCTCAAGAACTGCAACTATCTGATGGCGATCGAAAACGGTGAGGTGGCCGAGATCGGCACCGCCGAGGAGCTGATGGAAAAGAAGGGCTGCTACTATAAGCTCTACACGCTCCAGAACGAACAAATGCAAAAGGTTATGAAGGGTCTTTGACGGAGAGGAGAGAGAATGATGGCAAACGTTGAAAATACACCAATGACCGAAGCGTCCGAGGATCTGTTTCAGGTCCGTGAGTCGCTTTTGCTGACACCCGAGAATGCAACATTCCGCCGCAGCACGGGCAATCTGATCTCGCTTGAGGTCAAGCTGCCGAGCGGCGAGGTCGAGACGTACGAGCGTGTTGTGCCCGTGCGCGCATTTCCCATCACCGACCCCGAGGAGTTCATTTCCGTCAAGGAACCCGATTCCAAGGAGAAGGGCAAGGGCGCCGAGATCGGTATGATCCGCCGCCTGTCCGATTTTGATGGTGAGAGCGTGGTGCTGCTTCGCGAGGAGCTGAGCCGCCGCTATTTCACCCCCGAGATCAAGAGGATCACGGGCGTCAAGGAAAAATTCGGCTACTCCTATTGGGATGCCGAGACGAGCGCGGGTAAGGTCAGCTTCGTGATGACCAACGTGTCGTCCAATATCCGTACACTGGAGGACGGACGCGTGTTTATCCACGACATCGACGGCAACTGCTTCTGTATCTCCGATCCTGCAAAGCTGGACAAGGCAAGCTTTAAAAAGATCGAGATCTATCTGTAAGATACGGAGGTGCTCATATGAAGCTTCTGTTTGATCTGCCCGAGCGGGACGAGGCGGCGCTGGTCGCCGCGATGCCCGAGGGCGAGACGCGATTGTACTGTGTCCCCTACGATTTCGAGGAGGATAAACGCGTCAAGGGCTTTATGGTCATCACCGACCGACATATCTATAAGCTGCTCAACGGCGAACTTCTTGCAGCGTGGGATCTGCGCGAGATGAGCGATTTCACGGCCGAGACGTTTTACGGCGCGTGCGGATTCTTCGCCAAGGTGCGCGGAGAGAGCCAATTGCTGTGCCTTTTCATCTCGGGACGCAATCTGCCGCGCTATTCGGTGCTGGCCAATGCCTGCGACGAGCTGGCGAGCGGCAAGGTGCGTGTGGTCACGAGCGACGAGCCCGAGCGATTCTGCCCCAAGTGCGGTCGCCCCTTTGTCGTGCATACCAAGATCTGCCCCTTCTGTCAGAGCAAAAAGGAAATTTACCAAAAGCTGTGGGGTATGACGCGCGGCTTGCGTCTGATGATGCTGTTCCCGCTGGTGGTCGCGATCATCGGTATGGTGATCCGCTTTGTTGTGCCCGCCGTGCAAAAGGTGGCCATCAACCACTACATCTTCCCCCAGGGCAACGTCGATCCCGCGCCGATGTTTGTGTGGCTGCGCTCGACGCTGGGCGACCGAGCGGTGGAGTTCATCGTCATCGTTGTGGCCATCGTGCTGCTCGACCTGCTGCACCGTATTCTGAGTGTTGTGCAGGCTCGCTTGGCGGCCGTTTCGGGTAACCGATTCACCCGCCTGCTTCGCGCGCTTCTGTTTGAGAAGATCCAGAATCTGTCGATGTCGTCCATTCAGAACAAATCGACGGGCGACCTGATGTCGCGCATCAATAACGACGTGAACGTGGTGCAGAATTTCATCACGCAGCTGCTCCCGACCTACGTCGCTCAGCTGTTCTCGTTTTTGCTGGCACTGGTCCTTCTTCTTTGGATCTCGCCGCAGATGTGTCTGTTTATCTTTATTCCGCTGCCTCTTGCGATCTTCTTTATTTTCAAATTCTGGAAATATATGCGCAAGAGAAACATTCGCGCCTGGATCTACGATCGCTCGACGCATCGCCTTCTGCAGGACGTCTTTAACGGCATTCGTGTCGTCAAGGCGTACGGCAACGAGGAAAAGGCGATCGGTGATTTCGAAAAGCGCACCGAGCGCGCGGCCAACCAGCAGGAATCCAACGCCAAGCTGTTTGATACC
>JAGBTR010000217.1 GCA_017631215.1 Clostridia bacterium
CCATCTTCTTGCCCTCGGAGTTGAGCAGCAGCGTGATGGTCATGGCGTGAGCATCCTTGCCCAGCTTGCGGCGGATGAGCTCGGTGCCGCCCAGCATATTCGACCACTGGTCGTTGCCGCCGAACTGCAAGTTACAGCCGTGCGTCTGGAACAGACGGTAGAAGTCGTAGGACTGCATGATCATATAGTTGAACTCAAGGAAGGACAGACCCTTCTCCATTCTCTGCTTGTAGCACTCGGCACGCAGCATGTTGTTGACCGAGAAGCAAGCGCCGACCTCACGCAGTACCTCGACGTAGTTGAGGTCGAGCAGCCAGTCGGCGTTGTTGACCATCTCTGCCTTGCCCTCGCCGAATTCGATGAATCTCTCCATCTGCTTCTTGAAGCAGTCGCAGTTATGCTGGATGGTCTCGCGCGTCATCATCGAGCGCATATCGGTGCGTCCCGAGGGGTCACCGATCATCGCCGTACCGCCGCCGATGAGGGCGATGGGACGGTTGCCTGCCATCTGCAGTCTCTTCATCAGGCACAGTGCCATAAAGTGACCGACGTGCAGCGAATCGGCCGTCGGGTCAAAGCCGATGTAGAAGGTCGCCTTGCCTTCGTTGATGAGGGTCTTGATCTCCTCCTCGTTGGTTACCTGCGCGATCAGTCCGCGCGCTACGAGCTCGTCGTAAATCGTCATTTGTTTTCTCTCCTTATCGTGTGTTTTGTCGGGCAAAAAAATAAACCGCCCGAAGATTTGCTTCAGGACGGCGATGTACCGTGTTACCACCTAAATTCGCCCCCGCCTCACGGTCGGGTGCCTTTGCAAGTCACGCCGTGACTTGCCCGCAAGATAACGGACGGTTGCCGTTGCCGCCTACGCACGGTGCCGCACACCGCTTCGGGACAATGCTCCGGGAGGTATTCGCCCCGCCTTGCCTCGCGCCTCTCATCGACCGGCTGCTTTCTGTCAGGCTCTCTCAGGGTTACTCTTTCCCATCTACGCAGGGATATTATACCCAATATTTCTCGTTTTGTCAACAGATATCTGAAAAAAATCCAAAAAACGACCGCACAGCGCTCTTGCCGTGCGGTCATTTCGTTATTCCTTACAAAGGCACTTATTGTTCTCGCGGCGGTAGGTCAGCGGCGTGATGCCCATCGCCTTTTTGAAGACGTAGTTGAAATAGGACTGCGAGCCGTAACCGCAACGCACGGCGATGTCTGCCGGCGGCTCACTCGTAAAGGCCAGCAGGCGCTTTGCCTCATTCAGGCGCAGGCGGGTGATATACTCATAGGGCGACTCTCCCGCGACCTCCTCGAAGGTATCGTGGAAGTAGATCGCCGAGCGACCCACGTAAGAAGCGACCTCCTCCAGCGTGCACTTCTCGCGGAAATGCGCGTCCATATACTCAATGCCGCGGCGCACCGTCTCACGCGTTTTCTCGGTGGGCACGCGCGAGGCATCCTGCTGAACGCGACGCTCCTGCTCCAGAATATCCGACAGGATCATCACCGCCGAGATCACCTTTTTCACGTTCTCCTCTTGCTCTGCCATAGCAATATCGCGCATCAGCGCGGCACATCGCTCGGCATCGCACAGCACCATCGTGCGCGGCCAGGAGTCCAGATACGTCTTATGCGACTCGTCCTCCGTTCCGACCAGAATATAGTAGGCACTGCAGGGCAGCTGAACCGTATAGGTCTCACCCGGGCGCACACATAAAAGCGTGTCCATGGGCAGCGAGAGCGTTTCGTCCCCGATCGTCACTCGCGTTGTTCTTTCCAAAAGTATAAAATGATAGCTTCTTGTCGTGTACGTCCAGCCCCCTCGCGTGGCACCGCTTGCCAGCGTCGGATCGAAATGGCCCGCTCTACACGAAAAATCACGGATAGAAATATCCATAGTCCTACGACACCTCACATTTTTTGGTTCGTTATAATCAATCAAGTTTATTTTACCACAGAAAAATGAAAAAATCAAGTACTTTTTGGCTATTATTATCAAAAAGTTCACAAATGTTTACTTGTCATCTTTGGGAGAGACCTTGCCGTTTGCACGACGGAATTCGGTCGGGGTCATACCCGTAAATCCGCGGAAGGTGCGACAGAAATTACTCTCGTCGGTAAAGCCGCACCGCGCGGCGACCTCGCGGATGGAGCTGCGACTGCGGCACAGCTCGCTCTTGGCGGCCGACAGACGGCAGGCCATCAGATAGGCCATCGGCGCATATCCCGTCACGCGTTTAAAGAGATGGGACAGATGCGAGGGACTGACGTGGCACTCGGCGGCAAGCTCGGCGAGCGTCGTCGGCTCTGCGTAATTCGATTCCATACGGTTCTGCAGACGGCGGATCATCAGCGTGCTGTCTCCCTCCTCGCGGACAAACAGCCGCGGTGCTTGGCGATAGAGCATAATCAGAAGGCGACGCAAAAGCAGACCCAACACCTCGTCGCGCATCGGCGCATCGCCGCGGTATTCACGCTCCATATCCGAAAGCAGCTGCTCGACATAGGTCGCCTGCTCGCCCATCTCCACAACGTGACGAAACTGCTCGGCACGGTTGACCAGCACCGAGCCGAGCAGATCCCCCGCCTCGGACGTCTCGCGCGTCGGCTCGGGAGAGTTGAGGACCGTGTAGCGCTCGTAAGGAGTGGACAGCACGTGGACCGCGTGCGACTCAAAGCGGCTGAGAATGAGCAGCGAGCCCGCGCCCATATGGTACTCTCTCTCTCCCACGCGCACCCGTGCCTCGCCGCACACAACGTAGAGAAGCTGGTGACCGTCGTGATAGTGATCGCTCAGGTGGACCGACCCTTGGGAGTGACGAACGGACAAAATGTGCATGTGCGTTCTCCTTTACTCGATTTACATATCCATTGTAACAGATTTGTATGTCAATTGTAACACTTCTTCGAAAGAAAAGCAAGATTTACATAAAAAATAATAACATATATATACTCCTTTTCCCGATTATGCGGTAAAATAGAGGCAAAGGAGGTGGGCGTATGCAAAGAATCGTTTATACCAACCCACAAAGCTTCAACGAGCAAAACGAACAATTACTGACTTCTCTTCCCTATCGGGAGGATACCTCTATTCTGCGTGAGGCCGTGAGCATCGGCGGCAAGGTCGCTCCCAACCGCCTCGCCTGTCAGGCGATGGAGGGCTGTGACGGCAAGGCGGACGGCTCGCCCGACGAGCTGACGATGCGCCGCTACCGCCGCTTGGCCGAGGGAGGCGCGGGCATCATTTGGTTTGAGGCGACCGCCTGCTGTCGTGAGGGACGCGCCAATCCGCGTCAGCTCTGGCTACACGAGGGCAATCTGGACGCCTTCCGTCGCGCGGTCGAGGACATCCGCGCCTGGGCGCAGGCTGCGTGCGGTCACACACCGCTCATCATTATGCAGGACACCCACTCGGGGCGTTACAGCAAACCCGACGGCGTCCCTGCCCCCATCATCGCTTACAACAATCCTCTGTTTGAAAAGGACAAGCCCATCGACGAGAGCCGCATCGTCACCGACGAGCGTCTTGACCGTCTGATCGACGAGCTTTCCCACACGGCGCATCTTGCCGAGCTGGCGGGCTTTGACGGCGTGGACATCAAGTGCTGTCACCGTTATCTCAACTCGGAGCTTCTCTCCGCCTTCAACCGCGAGGGTCGCTACGGCGGCAGCTACGAAAACCGCACCCGTCTTCTGCGCGAGACGATCGCGGCAACCCAGCAGCTTTGCGGCCGTGAGTTTATCGTGACCTCGCGTCTGAACGTTTACGACGGCTTCCCCTACCCCTACGGCTTCGGCGTTGCCGAGGGCGGCTCGCTGGATTTCGTTCCCGACGAGCCCATCCGCCTGCTTGGCGACCTTGCGGCGCAGGGTGTCGATCTGCTCAACATCACAATGGGCAACCCCTACGTCAACCCGCACGTCAACCGTCCCTTTGCCAAGGGCGGCTATGAGGTAGAGGAGCATCCCCTGACGGGTGTCGCGCGTATGCTGCACGGCACGGCGCTGCTCAAGCGTGCCGTTCCTTCGATCAAGATCATCTCGTCGGGGCTGTCCTATCTGGGACTTGTCGCGCCGCAGGTAGCCGCGGGCTTCATTGCCGAGGGCGGCTTTGACTTTGCGGGCTTTGGTCGCACCATTCTCGCCTATCCCGATTTCGCACGCGACATTCTCGACAACGGCGCACTGCAAAAGGAAAAGCTGTGCATCTGCTGCTCCAAGTGCACCGAGCTGATGCGAAACGGCTCGACGCCCGGATGCGTGGTGCGCGATCCGCTCTACACCCAGCTCTACAAGCAAGTTTTTGGCAAATAAGGAGGATATGACCATGAAAATTGCAATGATCACCGGCTGTGTCGGCGGCATCGGTCGCGCGACAGTCGAAATCTTCAGAAAGAACGGATATACCGTTGTCGGTATGGACGTAGCCGACGAGACCGTCGCCTACGATACGTTCGGCAAGGACGGCTTTGTTTATCTCAAGGGAGACTTGAGCGTGGGCGCGGACCGCGAGGCCTTCCTCGCGCTGGCTAAGGCGCAGGGCGGCGTGATTTGGTCGCTCGTCAACGTCGCGGGCGTTGCCCCCCTGGTGCGCGCGGATCTGCTCGAGATGACCGAGGAG
>JAGBTR010000218.1 GCA_017631215.1 Clostridia bacterium
ACAATACCTCCGCGGCGCTACCCCCGCCCGCGGCCAGTGGGCGCGCGATATGGAAAATATGAAAAAGATGGGTATGAATACCATCCGCGCCTGGCTCGTCTGGAACGCCATCGAACCCGTTGAGGGCGAGATCGATTACGACTACATCACCACATTCCTTGATACCGCAAAGCAAAACGACCTCAACGTCGGTCTGCTCTTCCACCTGCACGGCTGCCCGATGTGGGCCATCCAAAAGTATCAAAAATACTTCTACGTCGACGAGGATAGCCTGCCCTTCGAGCCCGCTCCCCGCCCCAACACCCCCTCGGGCGGTTGGCCCGGTCTTTGCTACGACCACGACGAGGTGCGCGAGATGGAGGAGCGACTCATCCGCGGTGTCATCTCGGAAACGAAGAAATATGAAAACGTCGCCTTCTACGAGCCGATGAACGAGCCGCACCAGTGGATCGACTACGTCAAGCCCGTCAACGGCATCTACTGCTACTGCGACGCCTCCATCCGCCGCTTCCGTGAGTGGCTGCGCGCCAAGTACGGCGATATCTCCGCCCTCAACGACGCGTGGGGCTACTTCTACCGCTCGTTCGACGAGGTGCGCCCGCCCCGCTGGACGCCCTCCTTCTCGGACTATGCCGATTTCCGTCTGTTCAATATGGACAACGTCGCCGCCGAGATCAAGTTCCGCTCGGACATCATCCGCGACTGCGACCAAAAGCCCGTCATCGCCCACGCGTGGGGCGGTGGTGCGGTCACCTGCGCCAATCTGGGCGCTATGGCGTTCGACGATTGGAAAAACGCCAAGGTCTTTGACAAGTGGGGCTACAGCGCCTTCCCGATGAGCGCGAGCGACGCCTCGGCGGTCGGTATGGGTACGTCCGCGACGCGATGCGCCGCCGACGGCAAGGAATACTGGCAGAGCGAGCTGGGCGCGGGCATCCGCGGCATCAGCCTCGGCGTGCAGGGTCGTATGGACGATAACACGTTTACGGGTCTGACGCTCGAGTCGCTCCGTCAGGGCGCGCGCGGTCTGCTCTACTGGCAATACCGCAAGGAGAGATTCGGCCCCGAGTGGGCAGGCTATGCTATGACGGACTACGCGGGAGGTCCGACCAACCTCTCGCGCTGTGTCGAGCGCATCGGTCGCGCGGTCACGGGCAACGAGGACGTCTTCAGCCACAGCCGCATCGCCCCCTCCGAGGTCGCGCTGGTGTTCAGCATCCGCTCCTATCTGGCGCTCTGGAGCTCGTCCTGGAAGAAGGACAACAAGCAGTGCGTCGATTCGATGAACGGCTATTTCCGTATGTTCTGGGAGGAAAATATCCCCGTCGACATCATCCACGAGGAGCAGATGTGGGATCTTGAGCGCTACAAGATGGTCGTGCTTCCCTCCTCCTACGCCATCTCGCCCAATATGGCCAAGCGGCTTGAGGAATACGTCAAGGGCGGCGGTACGCTCATCTCCGACCCCTACTTCGGCGCCTTCGACGAGTGCTTCCGCCTTTCCTACGAGGTGCCCGGCTACGGCTTTGACAAGGTCTTCGGCTGTCGCGAGGACGATATGGGCGTCCGCAGCGGCGTCACGCTGACGAGCGAGGCCGACCCCACCAAGACCTACCGTCTGGACGGCAACTATCACACCGAGACCTACCGCGACATCACGGGCGAGGTGCTGTACCGTTACGAAAACGGATGGCCTGCCATCATCGGCAACCGCTACGGTAAGGGCTATGCCGTGATGAGCGGTGTCAACCTCGGTCTTCCCTACTCCAACCGCTCGCTCATCTCGGATGACATCATCAGCCGCGACAAGGCCAACGTCTCGACCGCCGCCAAGGCGATCATTCTGTCGCTGTGCGAGCAGGCAGGCGTGCGCGGAAATCTTTGCTCCTGCCCGGGACTGAAGGCCAGCCTACTGATGACCGACGACGCAAGCATCGTCATTCTCATCAACAGCAATTCGGGCGAGGCACAGAGCACCGTCGCGCTGGACGGCGTGTACCGCTCGGCAGAATGTCAGCTCGGCAACACGGTCGCAGAGCTGGAGGGAGACGTGCTCAAGGTCACCGTCCCCGCACGCGAGAGCGCCATCATCCGTCTGGAACGGTAAGTCACACAACCCAACCACTCCGAGCAGAGTCGGCAAACGTCGGCTCTGCTCTTTTTTGCCTACCTCGACGGAGAGCCTTTGACGATCTCCCGCACACACCTGTGTCAAGCCCCCTCGGGGGAGGTGGCGCGGCTCGCCGCGACGGAGAGGGATCGGACGCCCCGTTTTTGCCCAAGACGGGGCATTTTCTCAATTTTTTTCCTTCATTTTCCTTCATTAGTGTTTACAAACGGCAAAAAATATGGTATACTGTTATAATCGAGTATGATACGATAGGGTAGTATACCCTGACGCAAAAAAATGCGCCGATAAGGAGCCGATATGAACAACGCACAAAGCCCGATGCGACCTCTCATTCGTCTTGTTCCCGACCCCAATCCCTGGGACGACGAGGCCGCTCTGCCCAAGCTTCGCCTGCCCGCCACCATTCTGTTGGCGCTTTTGGTGTTGGCGTGTGCGGTCTATCTTCCCTCCGACGCATCCGTCGTCTACACCTACGTGATGCTCGCCGTTTGCATCGTCGCATATTTGGCCGTCGTGCGGTCGGTCGCCGCGTGTGCCCTTGGCGCGCTCGTCTATCTGGGCGGCGCGATGCTGGGTGGCACGGCAGGCGGTGTTCGGGCGCTGTGTCTGCTTGTGACTGTCGCGATCGGCGCGTATCTGGTCTGCACCGTCCGCTCGTACTGGCTGTTTCTCATCCCCGTGGCGGCC
>JAGBTR010000219.1 GCA_017631215.1 Clostridia bacterium
CCGACAGCTTCTCGCTGTCCGCCACGTTTTGCTGACAGCCAAAGGTCAGGATAAAGGCGCGGCGACGACGACCGTGCTGCACGGCGTACGCCTCGTTTTGCTCACGCAAGCGAAGCACCGTTGCATCGTTTTCGGCCATACGGCGCACCTCTTTTTCACTACCGTTCAAGGTCTCACCTCTCCCTCCAAGCCCTGCGCCGCACCCGTTCGGTGTCACGGCAAGGCATACAGAATCTCATCTTAATATTATATACTAAAACGCCTTTTTTGTCAAGGGGAAGCCGTGCCAAAGTGTGGCAATTCCAAAAGAAAAGGGACTCCTTTTCAAGAGTCCCCTTTGCGTTATTTTTTCTCATATCCCTGCCCCATATAGGCATACAGCACCTCGCCACTCTGCTTGCCGAGCCGCACCGTATAGGGTCGGTTCGGGAACAGATCGAAGAAGTTGTCCGAAAGCGCCTTGTCCTCACCGTCAAGGTCAAGGCATACGCCAAGGACGAGCTTGTCGGCAAGGTAGGTCGCTGTGCCGTCGCCGTTTTGGGTCACACGAATCTCACACGGCACAAGGCCGAGCTGATGATACGGCTTCTCGACAAACTTGCGGCGCGCGATCTCCTCACCGTCCACCGTCAGCTCGGCAAACGGAACGGCGTTCTCGGGCAAGCCCTCCCCCGAAAGGTGCGCGATGGGCGCAGAATCGTTGGGAATCAGCGTGACCGACACCGTCTGCTCGTTGACGGTAGCACCGTCGGGCGTGACGTAGCCAAAGACGAGCGAGCCCTGCTTGGCATCGAGGTAGTCGTTGATGCCGTAGATATCAAAGCCGTCGCCCTCGCGCACGATATCGACCGTCACGGGCGCCATCGCGCGGCGGACGGGGTGATAGGCGGGCGTGCGATTACGCAGAAAATCGAGCGTCGTCCACGAGCGCGTGGCAGGCCAAGCGTCGTTGAACATCCAGAAGATGGACGCCGAGGTGGTGTCGTTCATACGGCGGCGGAAATTGAGGTGATACTCGGTGAGACCCTCGCCGTGGATGAAGCCGCCATAGTAGACGTAATCGCGGATGTCCATTCCGTACATCGCGATCTCAATGCCCAGCATATCGCGCAGCGCGTCCTCGGGCGCGCCCATATCGCGGTCGCCGATGGCGTTGTCGTGCAGCTTGAAATCGAACGAGTGCATATACTGCTGTCCCTCGCCCAGGCACGCCATCATACACGGCAGGCTGGTCGGGCCGAGAATACCGCCCTCGCTCGGGAAGCGGCTCTCCATTTGGCGGTAGCCGAAGTGATTGTGATTGTAAAAGCCGATGTTCCAGGTGTGCTGGTCACCCGCCGTCTCATCGGTGGCGGGCAGACCATCGGGCGACCAAGGCGACGAGGGCTGATAGTAGTGATGGAGATCGCCCTCCTCACGCATCAGACGCGGGATGATGAAATAGTAAAGGTTGGCGTCGCTGTACAACCGATAGCGCTCTGCCCTCCACATCGCCTGCTCGATCTCGTTGTTGCCGCACAGAATGATGAGCGACGCATAGGGCGACAGACGGCGCAGCTGGTAGCGCACCTCGGCGGTGTAGTTGTCCATAAACTCCTTATCAAAGGACGGATAGGTCGCACACGCGCCGATGAAATCCTGCCAGACCAAGATTCCGTTCTCGTCGCACAGCTCATAGAAGTCATCGCTCTCATACACGCCGCCGCCCCACACGCGAAGCGCGTTGAAGTTCTCCGCGATCGCCTCGGCGATGTGCGTCTCATAAACCTCGCGCGTCAGCCGCGAGAAGATGATATCGGACGGGATAAAGTCACCGCCGCGCATAAACACGCGTATGCCGTTGACCAGCACGCGCATATGCCGTCCGCCCTTGGGATGGGGCGACATATCGACCTCGACGCGGCGCAGACCGATCCGCTTGACCGTCTCGGAAATGACGTTGCCGCCCTCGTCCAGCACGCGGATAGTCAGCGTGTAGCGGTACTGCTCACCGTGTCCGCGCGGATGCCACAGCTTGGGGGCATCGATCGTCAGCGCAAGGCGCGCAGGAGCGCTCCCCTTGGCCACGCCCTCCCACGCAGCCGTCGCCCCCGTCTCGGCAATGCTTGCCTCCACGCGCAGCTTATGCTCGCCGACAAGCGACAGATGCTGGCGCACGTTCAGCGTGGCGCGGCTGTAATCGTCGTTCAGCGTGTGCATCACCGACACCTCGTCCGCAAAGAAGGGGGCGATCTCCACGCGGCAGGGCTTGAAAATGCCGACGTTCAGAAGCCTTGGCGACCAGTCCCACTCAAACGCAGACTGCGGACGGCGCATATAGACGCGGCGCGTCAAGCGGACGGTTTCATTGACAAGAATATTGTCGAGCGGCTTTTCCGCCACGTGATAAAGCCCGCTCTCAAGCTTAACGTCGAGCTTGTTTTCGCCCGCGACGACAACGCTCGTCACGTCAAGGCGGCAGGGCGTGTAGAAATTAAAATGCGTGCCGACCTGCTTGCCGTTGACGTAGATGACGGCATAGAGGTCAAGTCCCTCGAAGACAAGGCGCACGCGCTTACCGTCCGCAAGATCGTCCTCTGTGAGCGTAAAGGTGCGCGAATACAGCCAGAATTGCTCCTCGAGGAAGCGAGCGTTCAGCACGTTGTGACCGAAATGAACATCGCCCGTGATGAATTCCATTACCTCCTGCACCGTGCCCGGCACGGGGGCGTCATATACGGGCTGATAGCGTTGATGTATGCTCGGCCAATCGGCGATGCCGCCGCGGTCATTGTTGGCACCCTTTAATTTCCAAGTGCCGCAAAGGTCGATCGTTCTCATGTCAAAAAAGCTCCTTACAGATCAATGATGCCAACGCCCAGCATTTGCGCCTTGCCGTTCTCCTCGCGGTAGTCCTGGAAGCAGATGCGCGTCGACGAGGGCGAGAAGGCGGGGTGCGGATGGGTGGGGTGCGTGCGGTCGGGACCCGTGTGCAGATACTGCTTTTCCTCGCCCGTTTCCAGATCGATCACGCAAACACCGCTCTCGCGTTCAATGGTGTCCGAGGCCAGCTTTTTGCCGTCGGGCGAGACGCAGACGTGCCAATAGCGATATTTTGAATAGCGCACATCGGGCGCGGACAGCTCGCCGTCAAGCGATACGTATGCAAGACCGTAGGGGGCTTTGCCGAACACGGGGTACTTGACGTAATACAACCCCTTACCGTCGGGACACCAGCACTCGTGACCGAGGCAATCGGCAAGATTGCCCTGCTCGTCCAGTCTCTGCTTGACGAGAACGCGGTTCTCCTTGCCCTTTTCCCACAGCCAAAGGCGGTTGCTGATATACTGCGTCGTGCCCTCGTGGCAGAAAAAGACCTTGTCCTTATCGGTCGGGCAGACCATAACGTGTGTAACTCTCCACAGGGGCGGCGCAAAGGGCGGGATGAGGAACGTCTCGCAATTCCCCGTCTCGGTATCGATCACCCACGCACGCGTGTTCGCAGGGGCATCGTGCCCATTCTGCAAGCTGATATAGCGACCGTCGGCGGTGATATGCGGCAAGCCGGGGCGGTGACCTTCCTTGGCACCGTGGGGCTCGCCCTCCCAGACGAGCGTCTTCTCACCCGTCGAGATGGTATAGCGCATCAGATCGACGCCGCGCATATAGTAAACGAGGTCGCCAAAGACCACGCACTCCGCGCGGTTGGCATCGTCGATGATGAGCGTCTCGGTCTCTCTCTTCAGGTCGACCAGCACAAGCTCGGCGCCCTCCCACTGATACAGCTCCTTGGAGCGGCTGAGCACCAGATGCTCATCGTCCACCCATCGGTTCATCGAATAGTAGCCGTGGTTATAATGATAGCCACCCTCCTCGTCGCAAAGACGCAAAAAACGCGTTCCCTCTCGGGTTTCTCTAACAAATTTCATCGCAGCTTCTCCTTTCGGGCGACCGTTGTCGCTTATTACGCTCATTATAGCAGAGCGCGGGCGCGTTGTAAAGCGATCTTGCAAAAAAAGTAAAAAGTTTCTAATAAAAAGCAAAAACCGCACAACGCCGCGCGGACGGCAAAAAGCAGCGGGATTCCCGAGGGAATCCCGCTGCTTTTATTTGTGCAGATCACTCTGCGAACGTATCCATGACCTTTTCGAGATTGGTCTTATAGACCTCCTCATACTGTGCGAAGGCACTGGTGTAGGAGGGAGTCTGCAGTCTCAGCTCGTCACCGAATCTCGCGAAGGGACCCGACTTGACAGCCGAATCACCCTTCAGCGGATCGCTATATACGAAGCCGAAGTCGAAGTACAGATTGTCGCGGATGATGCCCAGCATTGCCTTGGAATCCTCGTCACGAGCAACGCGGCTATCCAGAACGATCTCATTGTATGCAGGGATGACCGAGGTCTTGTTCTCTGCGGACAGTGCATCAAGGATTCTTGCGCACATCTCGGGATCCTGTGCCGATGCGGGAATACCGAAGGACGACAGACCGTCATAGGAGTGTGCGTAGTAGTCCTCCTGCTCCTCGTCATACTTGGGGAAGGGCAGAATACCAAACATCATATCCGATGCGCGGAGAACAGGTGCATTCTCCAGCGTACCCATCATGAACAGCGCACGGCCGCCCGTAAAGACGTCCTGCATCTCGGTGTAGACACCGTCCGTCAGCTGCGAATCGAAGGTACCGTCGTTCTCGTAGACCAGCTCATAGAGCGCATCGTACACGGTAACGACCTTGTCGATGTGATCGGCATCCATATGGACGAGCTGATAGTCGCCGTTGGCGTCACGCTCGCACAGAGGCAGATTGCAGGTGGTGATGAAGGCACGCATCGAGTGACGGTTGATGAGCAGACCGTAGGTATCCTCGGGACCGACGGTCTGGTTACCGTCATCGGTGTAAAGACCGCCCGTGATCTCGGTCAGCGCCTCGATCGTCCACTCGTCGTCGCGGACCATCTGATACAGATTGCCAACGCCGTAATCCTCAGCCATCTCGCGGTTGAAGAAGATAGCGTACAGGCCCTCCCACATCGTCAGCGAGAGGTCACCCGTCGTGATGAACAGCTTGCCGTGAACGGTGCAGTTCTCGTTGAAGGACTGCGACCACCAGGGAGCGCTCAGGTCAATGCTGTCCAGCGAGCGCAGATCGTAATACTGCTCCTGCAGAGACAGCGATGCATTGTAAGCGGTGTGCGTAGCGGCGATCTGATAAGCATCGTCACCAACCGAGACCGACTGAGACAGCATCTGGGCAAAGGTCGTCTGCTCCTCCCACGAACCTGCGACGGGGTAGGTCTCGACGATGACGTTATACAGCTCCTCTACGCGCTCATTACGTGCGTAGACAGCCTGATCGACCAGCGATGCAGAGTCCTCCTCGGTGAACATCTCATACTCCTTGTCCTCGCGGCAAAGGATGGTGATGTACGCCTCCTCGAAGTTCTCTACGGGAATCTGCGTGATGTAGTCGACCGAGGGCGACTGGGGCGTGCTCGGCTGTGCGGGATCATCCTTGCCACCATCCGTCGAGGGAGTAGTGGGATCCTGGGGCTTGTCGGGAGTGTCGGGGGTCGTATCCCCTGCGCAAGCGGCCAAGGTGAAGACCATCATCACGGCAACAAGCAGACAGCAAAGGACGCGAGTCAACAGTTGTTTTTTCATAGCAATCTCCTTATGTTGTGTTTGATGAAAGCAGACGCACGATGGCATCATACTTAATGTGTCAATTATACCACACGCGATCAAAAAAATCAAGTGTTTCCCCAAAAAACACAAAAATGACAAACATTTATAGGACAAAAGTCGGTATTATCCAGCGTCCTCTCCGCGTGCGATGGCAATACAGGCATCCAGATAGCGCTGCACCGCGGTGTGACCGTCCGCAATGCTGCCGTACGGGTCGTATTCGTGCGCCGCCACAATGCGCTCGATGCCCATCGTTTTCAGCCGCTCGCACGAAGCGATGTAGTCGGTCGGGTAGACAATGCCGCTACGGTACTTACCGACACCTGCCAGCTGCAGGCAATCCCCCGAGAGAAGCGTGCGCGTGCGAAGATCCAAAAAGCCGACGCTATGCGCCGTGTGCCCCGGCAGTTGCACGACCTCCAGCGCATCCAGCAGCACGTCGCCGTCGCGCAGCAGCTCAGCGCCGGGCAAGGAGAGCGCAAAGCTTGCCCGCACCGACGCCTGCGGCAGGCGGGTCGCAAGATAGCCAATGGCGCCCGCGTGGTCGGCGTGGTCGTGCGTCAAGGCCAGCACGCGCACGTTCGCCTGCGACACTCCCAGCTCATCAAGAGCGGGCAAAATATAGTTGTCCACGTCCGAGGGATAGGTCGCGCTGTCCACGATGACGGTGCCCTGCTCCGTCGTGACAAGATAAACCGTCGTGGTCACCTCCTCGTAGGGGATGAGCACGCGAAACAGACCGTTTCCCATTGCTTGTGCTTTCATATGGCACCTCCGTTTGTATGCTTATCGAACCGAAAAAGGAAGCCGAGCGTTTGCAGGGCTTCCTTTGAATGGCATTTTTTGTGTCAGGTCAAGGTGATAACCACGATCATCAGCGCGAGGAAGGTGGTATTGACCAGCGTAAAGAGGCCCATATAACGCTTGAAGTTCTGCGGCTGATGCTTCAGATACTCCTTAAGCGTAATCAGGCTGGCCAACGACGAAATGATGATACCCAGCGAGCCGATGTTGACCGAAACGAGCAGGTCGCGGTAGTTTTCGGTGAAGTTGGACAGGAATACAGCCGTGGGAACGTTGCTGATGAACTGGCACGAAACGATACCCGCCACCAGCGTATTCTGCTCGACGATGCCTGCAACGAAATCCTTGATGGCGGAAATGCGCGCCATATTACCCGAGAACACGAAGAAGACGCAGAAGGTAGCGAGCAGTGCGTAGTCGACGTACTTGAAACGGGTGCGGTCGACGATAAGCACGGCGATCACGACCAGCGCAAGCGTGATCAGGTGCGGAACGACACGGAAAATGCTCAGGATCACGAAGACGAACAGTACGCCGTAAACGATCAGCTCCTTCTTCTTGATGGCCAGCATCTCATCGTTCTTGAGCTCCAGCTTCTCATTCTTGACAAAGAGCACGGCGACAAAGAGCATCACTGCGACAGCCGCGGACGGAATGAGCAGAACGTCGAAGAACTCACCGATCGAAATGTTGTACTGATTGAACAGGAACAGATTCTGCGGGTTGCCGTAGGGCGTGATCATACCGCCCATATTGGCGGCGATGGTCTGCAGAATGAAGGTGTAGGACAAATATTTGTCGTTGCCCGTCGAATGCAGGACAATGTAGGTCAGCGGCAGGAAGGTGATCAGCGACATATCGTTGGCAACGATCATATCGAAGAAGAAGGTGCCGTAGACCAGACAGTAGATAACGGCGCGGCGCGTTTTAAACAGGCTGATCAGCTTTCTCGAGATGAGCTCGAAAACGTTGGTGCTCTTCAGACCGGCAACGACAGCCAGCATACAAAAGAGCGCAAGGAGCGTTTTATACTCAAAATAGTCCAAATATTCCTTATCGATCGGCACGAAGAACATCGTTACGATCATCGCCACGATGGCGATCGACAAAACAACCTCTTTTTTGACGAAGCCGACGATCTTATTCTTGATGACAGCAAACTTACTCATTCTCTACTCTCCTTCAGCGACCGTCTGATCGTGACGGTCTCCTCCTGCTGATATATTCGCGCTTGTTATTGACTCTCATCTCGCGGCAAAATGACCACGATACAGATTATTGTACTACATTTTTCGCTTTTTGTCAAGGTATTACACCACAAAACTGCCGCGCTTCGGGTGATCTCCGCAGAAATTTTATGCAATATCCAACGCGGGGCGACCGCTCTGCTCGGTCTCGCGGAAGGTGCGATCCTTCAGCGTCACGCCCGCGTTCAAGAACGTTCAGCATACGCCTTCCCTTTCTTCAGCGCCATTATAGCATATATCCCTACGCTTGTCAAGGACGCGCGCCGCGTTGATCCTTCTCGCCCCTCGCAAAAGCATTGAAAAAAAGTCGGCAAGACCATTGCGTCTTACTCAAAATTATAGTATAATAGGGACAAGCAAGCCGCGGCACGCGCGCTGCCCAACGCAAAGGAGACGTTCTATGAACATTTTAACCTTTGACCAAAACCGCATTTATCTCGACGGAAGCGCCTTTCGTATCCTCGCAGGAGACGTTCACTATTTTCGCATCCATCCGAGCAAATGGGCGCAAACGCTGGATCTCGCGCTCGATTTCGGTCTGAACACCATCCAGACCTACGTCCCATGGAACGCCCACGAGCCCCGACGCGGCGAATTTGATTTTTCGGGGATGCTGGATCTTGCCGCCTATCTTTCCCTTTGCAAGGAAAAAGGGCTCAAGGTGCTTCTCCGCCCCTCGCCCTACATTTGCTCCGAGTGGGATCTCGGCGGTCTGCCCGCGTGGCTGTTAACGGACAGAGATCTCGTCCTCAGGTCATCCGATCCCCGATATCTTGCCGCCGTCGAGCACTATTATGACCGTCTGGTGCCGATCTTCTCCCCCTATCTGTCTACAAACGGCGGTCCCATCATCGCGGTCGCCATCGAAAACGAGTACGGCTCCTACGGCAACGACCACCGCTATCTGGCGGCGCTGGCCGATATGCTCAGACAGCGCGGGGTTGACGTCCCGCTCTATACCACCGACGTCAACGACGCGCAGATGCTGACCTTTGGCAGAGCGGACAAGGCGCTTTTCTTCGGTGTCAACTACCGCGCGACGCCAGGTCTGTCGCTTCCCGCCGAAAAGGTTGCCAAAGCCGAGGGCGCGGATAAGCCGTTTTTCGTGGGCGAGTTTTGGGCGGGGCGCTCGATGCACTGGGGCGAGCCGTTTTATCACCGTCCGCCCGAAGAGGTCGCCACCGCCTTCAAGGAGGCGCTTGAGCTCGACGGCAACGTCTGCTTTTATATGTTTGCAGGCGGAACCAATTTCGGCTCGATGGGTGGCGCAAACTACGGCAAGTCGTATTCGCCAAGACCCGATACCCCCGTCCGCTATATTCCGCACACCACCTCGTACGACGTGGATGCCCTCGTCAACGAAAGCGGTCAGCCCACCGAAAAATATTTTCTGTGCCGAGACGTCCTTGATGAATATCTCGGCAAGGACAAGCGACCGCATATCGCCCCGACGCATACCACGCAGTCACTAACGGTCACCTGCTCCGAAACGGCAGACCTCTTCGAGCAGCTCGACGCGCTGACCGAAACCCAAGCGACCTCCGTAAGGCCCAAGCCGATGGAGGACTACGGTCAGAATTACGGACTGATCCTCTACACGACCACGCTCGACGCGATAAACAAGCCGCGCGTCGTGCTCGACCTTGACAAATACCGTGACCGCGCCAACGTCTACATCGACAACGAATTCGTCGCCACCTTTACAAGAGACCGCGGGCTGCCCCGCATCGCCGCCGGCGTGGCGAGATCCTCTGCCGGACTTCCTCTGGTCACCGCCAACGGCAAGCGCAGAAGGGTCGACGTTCTTGTGGAGAACTTGGGAAGACTGAACTTTGGAAAGGAAATGACGGACGAGCGCAAGGGCTTGGAGGGTGCTGTCGTGTGTCCCCCCTCGATGCTCTTTGGATACGAAACGAGAACGCTGCCGCTGGACGACCTGTCACGCCTTACCTGGAGCCAAAAGCCGCACACCGACCACCGCCCCTGCTTCTTCAAGGGAACGTTCGATGCCAAGCGCGGGCTCGACACCTACGTGGACGTTTCGAATTTCGGTCACGGTCACATTTGGATCAACGGCTTCGACCTCGGCAGATACGACAGCGCAGGACCGCAAATGACGCTGTACGTCCCGGGCGATATGTTAGCCGAGCGCGATAACGAAATCGTCATTTTAGATATCGACCCGATCGGCGACCGAAGCTGCATCTCGCTCCTCGACCACGAGATCCTCGAGGGCGAGGCGCAGGAGCTGACGTAAAGCGCGTGCCCTCATCGAGAGCGAATAACCCTTCTACTTCGTGA
>JAGBTR010000220.1 GCA_017631215.1 Clostridia bacterium
GTCGAACGAGCAAGCAAAGTTGCTGATGAGCACGACGGGCTTGCCGCGACTCAACGCCCGCTCGACCACGTAGGTCGCACGGTGCTCAAACTCGCTCACCTCGAAGCGGCGCACCATATTGATGCCCAGCTCCAGCGTGGCAACGTCCCACGTCTCATCGGCAATATAGTCTGCGACCTCGCGGTGACAAAAGCACGAGCCGCCCATCCCCTTGCAAAGGATATCCGCACCGAGCGTGCGTCCAACAGTGGCGATATACGAGGTCGAGGAAAGGTAGGTACCGATGCCCTGCGTGATGGACGAACCATAGGCAAGTATCCGTTTCGCAGGCACCTCGTCATCGCGCGGCGGTCGTATGGGAGCATGGGCTTCGACGGCGTGGAGCGTGGCAACCGAATAGTTATTGCTGAGCGACACGCGCCAGACGTCGGGGGAAAAGCGCTCCCCCTCACCGCGCCATTTCATCGTGTCCAGCACCGTATCCAAACGAAGTGCGATGCACACTCTCTGTCCTGCCGATGCATGGACAGTACGGTATGGATATTCACCGCGAAACGTCTCGATGACGGTATCCTCGTTGAAGGACAGCTCAACGTCCGCATTGTCGCAGACAAAGCGGAGCTCACACCCCGCTGTCACCTGCCCCGAGGTATGCGAGCAGTCATCGTTACAGCACGGCACGGCAAAGGCATCCCTGACCGTTTTCGGAAAGCGATACAAGCGCCAGCCCCCCTCGGGCAACGGCTCAACGTCAACAACGTTATGCAGTTCAAAATCATTCAGAATCATATTCCCACCTCACGCGTGTCCTACGTTGCCGCTCGTATCGACCGAGACAACCTTGTAGAAACGCTTTTCATCGTCCACGCGCAGCTGCTCTGCCACGGTGGACGCGATCTGGTTTTCATAGCTGGGCTCGAAGTCCTTGCGGTCGGATGCGTACACGCGATAGTAGCAATGCTCGGCATCCGTCGAGGGCTTCCAAGACAGCACGCCGTCACGCAGCTTGACACCCTTGATGGTGCTCGGTACGCGGTCGGTATAGTCGGTCGTCAGGAAGGTGACCGAGCGCGGCTTGACACGCACGCACACGCTTCCATCCGCCTGCTCGACCGTACCAGACGGGGCTTGCAGATCGTTGAAGCGGTTATAGGGGATATCGTCTGCGGCGTACTCATAGACACGGAGCGGCTTGCCGATCTTGTGCTCGACGTCCAGCGCAATCTCCTTGTCGCTGTCCGCCCAGTTGACCAGGGCGATCGAGATGCTACCATCCGCGCCCGTAACGGCGGCACAGCGGACGAGCGCATCGTCCACCACCTCGCTTTGAAGCACGCGACTTCCCTTCTTGAAGAGCTTGGCGGTATAGCCCATCGTGTACAGCGCGGCGCGACCGCGGAAGTCCTGCTCGTCGTCACACCAACGGATCAATCCGTGCTTATTGTAGCGGATGCTCAGACCGTGACCCGAGAAGCGCGCGACCTCATAGCGCACCTTATCCTCCTCGCTGTCGCCATCCTCGCGGAGCATCGGATCGGGATAGTCGAACATCGTCCACGACGTCCCCGCCAGCGTTCCCGAATTGACGACGGCCAGCGCCATCTCGCAAAGTGAAATGGCGTGATCTGCCTCGGTCTTGGGATCAAAGGCCGCGTACGAGGTATCGTCGATCATAGGAGCGCGCGGCACCTCTCGCACGGCGGGCATAATGCCGTACTCACCCAGCATATAGCGCTTTTCTTTCATCAGTGCCTGCTCTGCCATACCGGTCAGTACCGAGAGCACCTCGGGGTAGATATCGAGCGAGCCGGGCTTGTATTTTTGCATATACAAATGCGTGCAGTAGGTGTCGGTGATCTCGTCCATATTCGCCATCGCCCACTCGATCTGGTGGAAATTCTCAACGCCGGCGCAATCGGTCGCCATCAGACCGACGTCAAGACCGTGACGGCGGAACGCCCAATAGAGCGCCTCGTGCAGACGCTTGAACAGCTCCAAGTCCTTCGACAGATAAGCATAGGTATTGCCGACCGACAGCTCGTTGGTCACGCAAAAATAGCGCAGCTTTTTGCAGTCGCGCACCTTGATCAGGTACTCCAGATTCGCCGCCGTCCGCTCGGCATAGTCCTCGACGTCAAAGTCCTTGCCCATCATCGGCATACGCCCTGGAACCATATAGATGAGCGTGCCTGCGTGGCGGAAGGTCGCGTCGTAGTAGTCGGCAAAATGATCCATCGCCTCGCGCGTCCAATCGGCGTAGCCCGCAAACACACGGGACAAGGTGGGCGAGATCTCACGAAAGCTTTTGAGAACTCGCTCGTCGCGAAAGCGCTCACTCATCACGGGCAGCATCGTTGCCTCGCTATTATGGAAACCGATACCGCCAAACAGCCAGCGGCGCTGCGGCTTGGTCAATCGAATGTTGGTCATAGTACGCCTCCGTTTTTTAGGATGAAGTCATTATAACACGAAAACCGCAGAGTTTCAACCACTCTGCGGTTTTTTATATCATAATTGGGCGAAAAATGCTTCGATCTGCTCTCGCGTCGCACCCAGCGTGCCTTGGATGATGGCATCTGTGCCGCCGCCGCGACCGTTACAGCTTGCGCTCAAGCGCTTGCCCAGCTCGCGAAGCGCAAGGCTTCGGCTGACGCAAACGTATCGGTAGCCGTTCTCCGTCTCGCAGAACACACCGCAAAC
>JAGBTR010000221.1 GCA_017631215.1 Clostridia bacterium
GGGCGTGTCGTACTCGACGCAGAAGTGCTTGACACCGATCTTGTTGGCGGCGGCGATGATGTCCTTCCAATCAAGGTTGCCATCACCGATAGCCACGATGCGCGGCTGGATGTCGTATGCGCCGTTGGGACCTTTGTAAACACCCATATCCTTCAGGTGCAGGATATCGAGACGTCCCGCCAGCTTTTCGATCCAAGAAACGACGCATCCGCCGCCTCTCTCGACCCAGTGCGTGTCAAGGCAGAAGGAGGTCGTCTCGGGGTCAAGACCCTCGTAGAGCATATCCATCATGGTCTTGCCGTTGTCGAATTTCAAGAACTCAAAGTGGTGGTTGTGGTAGGTGAACTTGAAGCCGTAGGGGGCGATTCTCTTACCGATATCGTTGACCTCGTCAATGAATTTCTGCACCATCTCGGGCGACTCGCGATACTCGAGCGGCAGGCCGCCGACGCCCATGATCTTGGTGCCGAAAACCTCCTCGTGGAGCTTCATCATCTCCTCGGTGTTGTCGCGGATCTGGTAGTAGTTCTCATGTGTGCCGATGATGGAAAGTCCTGCGTCGTGTGCTGCCTTGGCATACTGCTCCTTGGTGAGCTTGCCGTAATCGGCGCTCTGGATCTCGTCGTAGCCCATCGCCTTGATCTGCTTAAAGACCTCGGTGACCGACTCCACGGTTGCATTCTCTTCGTTGTAATACTGGCGGAAGCTGTAAGCCTGTACACCCAATTTCTCGAACATGGTTGCATCTCCTTTGTCTGTTGAAAATCGTGACCGCGCGCGGCGATCTCTTGGCATTATTATAAAACCTTTTTGGACGATTGTCAAGGTGTTTGCCCGATTTTTTCAATGGTTGAGTACGTATAGAATGTTGTTGTAGGCAACGTCGGCAAGCTTCAGGTAGCCGTAGAGATTGGGATGCACGTTATCACCGGATACCGCACGCGTGCCGGGATTGCGGGCAGAGAGGGGAATGGTCTTGGAGGGAAAGTCGTTGATCTCATCCAGGCAGAAATACAGCTCGGCCACCGAGACGTTTTCCATCGTTCCGTCATACGCTTTCATATAGCGCTGGTTGAGCGCGATGGCGTTGTAACGGAAGGTGCCTGCAGGATCAAGACCGGTAGAGAGGGCAAAGCCGTCCTGCGTCGAGCCAAGCGGGATGAGCGAGACGATGATCTTGATGTTTTTGTCATATGCATGAATGGAGGCGAGAATGGTATCCATGGCCTCGCAGGTGATATCGGCCACCCATGCACCGTTGGTGCCGAGGTTGATGTAAACCACGTCCACGCCGTCATAGCCCTGCTGCTTCATGTAGTAAGCAAAGTCAAAGGCGTTTGTCTCGGGGTTGTAGAACTTGTTGGCCTCGCCCGAGAAGCGATTGTCCTTGCAGTTTTTCTCGGAGGTGTAGTCGTAAGCCGACCAGGAGGCGCGTCCCTCGTGCAGCACTGCGTAGTCCACGCCGTCGAGCGTGATCGTGCGCGTGCGCGTGCCGATCGGGATCAGCTTGCCCTCGGACATACGCGCCACCTCGGCCGTGACGATGCCCTCCTCGGTCAGACTGTCGCCAAGGAAAATGATCCGCTTGGGCTCGGCAATGCGGTCGGGAATGACGTGCAGCGTATAAGAGCCCGAGGCCAGCACCTCGGCCGTCACCTTGTCGCTCACCGCAAGCTTGACCTGATAGTCGCCCTCGCTGCCCGCGGGGGGCGTGGTGCGGAAGCAATCGCTGAGCACAAGCGTGTTGGTCTTGTTGAAAATCTTGCGGTCGGGGTTGGGCGAGATGGAGCAGGTGACCATGTAGTTGTCAAGATTGTCACAAAAGATCACGTTGTTATAGTACATGTTGAATTCATGACCGACCACAGCCACGGCGTTTTTGGGCAAAACGATGCGGGGAAGCGGTCTTGTCGCAGTAGCATTTTCCGACATATCCGAGTCTCCTTTTGTCAGATCAGATTGCGGGCGCAAACGTCGCGCGCCGCTTGTGCTTATTATAAATCTTTTCTCCGAAATTGTCAAGCCTTACGGATAAAAGAAAAAATATTGCGGGCGAGTTCCCTCGCCCGCAAGGGAAAATCAATAAAGGAAAGAGACGCTGTGATAGTTCATCACGCGGAACAGCTCGTTGATGGGGGGCGCATCGTCCGGGTGACAGTCATAGCGCAGCCTTTCGGGAACGAGCTCCTCGATGAGCGGTAGCTCACCGTTCAAATAAGCCAAAATGTGTGCCTTGGTGGTTTCAAAACGATAGACTAAGCCACCGTAGCGAACGTCATGCGTCTGCCAGCCGAAGGCGTTGTTATATTTCATCCATGCCGCGTAATGAGCACGGTGAAGGTTGTTCAACTTTTGGATCACAACGTCACACTCCTCAGCCAAGGCAGCAAGCACGGCGCGGTCATTCGCGTCGTATGCCGCTTTCAGTCGAACGCCGAAATTGAGTTTGTTTTCCAGCAGATCAGACACGGCATATACGAATTCGACACCCTCGTTGAAGAAGCCCTCCTTGCCGCGAATAGCGCTGATCCTTTTCGTGGTGGCAGCATAGTAGGGCTGTGCGTCGATCGCGGCGGCGTGCTTGTCCATCAAGCCCACCAGCGGGTCGTTGTAGATAAAAGCCAGCGTGACTGTGCAGGCGTTATCGATGGGATGCTCAACGTCCTCTAAAACCATCAAGTCGTCATAGTCCAGACCATCAAAGGCGTTTTTGAAGCAACGGCGCACCTCATCCTCATCGTAGTCACCCGTATAGTCGACTGTGGCGTATACGGCCAGCGAGGGAAGGATGAGCGGCTGGCAGCCCGTGTTGGAGTCATGGAAGGAGCAGCCGAGTACCTCGTCCACCCTCTCCTTGATGCAAGCGCGAAGGCCTGCTGCTGAGTTGGCGGTGGTGCGCTGATACAGCGGTGCAAAGCCGACCCACGACCAAAGGCCGCCAAAAAAGATGATCTTGTCGCTCAGCTTGCGCGTGTTGCGAATGCCCGTCTCGTAAAAGCTCTGATCGTCCGTGTAATATTCCCAGAAGATCTGCTGAAGTCCGAGTGTCTTTTCGCCGATGTCATCGGGGAAAACGGTGCGCGTGTCGAAATCGCGATAATTATCCAGGTGCTTGCCCACCATACGAAAATACATATCGCTTGCCATCATAGGCTCAAGACCATAGCCGTCCAGCATTTCCTTGACCTTTTTGAGATGACGGAAATACAGATCATCTTGCGGAATGTCGCCGTTGAGTGCCTTGGAGCGTCCTGTACCGAGCGTTTTGGTTTCGTCCATGTTAATGTTAATGCGCTTGGATGTGAAGCACTCGGTCAGCGTGCGGAACAGATCATCGAGAAATTGGTAGGTGGCGTCCGCACCGACGAGCAGCTCTTGTGCAGTGTCTGCATAGGGTGCGGTGACACGCCAGCGAAGCACCTTTTCCATGTGTCCGAGTACTTGAATGGCGGGAATGACCTCGATGCCGAGCATCAGCGCGTAGGCATCTATCTCGCGGAGCTGCTCCTTGGTGTAGCGGCCACGCAGATAACCGAAATAAGGACGCTCGGACACCTCGTATACGTCCTCCATATAGGGCATAAAGGTGTTAAGTCCCAACAATGCCATTTTGCGCAGGGTGTATTTGACCGTCTCCACGTTGAACACGTTGTTGCGCGACATATCCATAAACAAGCCGTTGGATCTGAAGTGAGGGTGCTCGGTCAGCGACTTTTCCGTTTCACCATCGCGTAGCCATCCGATCAGCGTGGCCACACCGCGCAGCGCGCGCACCTTACCGTCGCCGTAGGTGATCACGGCGTGGCGGTCGCGCAGTTCAATGGTGACGATGCGCTCGGGCACCTCGCAAAACTCGACCGTGATATCTGCATCGTCCGAAACGGTAACGTTCAATTCGGGTAAAAGCTCATGGAGCGCAGGGAGCAAGGGATCGGCATTTTGAAAGCACAGTTTCATCATGAGGTTTCCTTTCAAATTCGGATTTGTTTTGTGGAAAATGCTGCCGTGCACGGTATTAGTGTGCTTATTATACACCCGGAAGGACTGCGCTGTCAAGCCTTTTGGTATGCTTTGAAATAAAGAAAGGGCAATTTTTATGACACTGCTTGAACGCTTTGAACGCTGTTTGAATATTCCCTACGTCACGCTCCCAAATTCCGCCGACGTGGCGGTTGAGCGTGCGGGGGGAACGCTGTATATCTATCTGGAGCATTCGGACGGCAACGAGGATTGGCACAACAATCTGGATTTTCCCGCCAAGCCCTACCGCCGTATGAATGACGGCGTTTGGTATGCGCACCGTGGCTTCGTGCGCGTGTGGAAGCGGATAGAGGACTACCTCGCCCCACTTGCTTTCGATCCGACCGTCCGTCGCATCGTCACAGTCGGCTACTCGCACGGCGGTGCGCTTGCCGTGCTGTGCCACGAGTACGTGTGGTATCATCGCCCCGACCTTCGCGACCTTATCGAGGGCTACGGCTTTGGCGCGCCGCGTGTGATCCGTGGCCCCTTGTCGCCTGCCCTTGCCCGCCGTTGGGAACGCTTTACCGTTGTCCGTAACCTCGACGACCTCGTCACCCACCTGCCGCCCCGCGTGCTTGGCTACACCCACGTAGGTCGATTGCTCGAAATCGGTGAGAAGGGAAGATATTCGCCCATCGATGCGCATCGGGCGGAGAATATTCTTGCCGAGCTTGTGCGGTCGGGGCAATAATTTCTCTGCAAAAACAGTTAGAGGTATTGACAAGACTCCACGAAGTGCTATAATAATCTTTAGTATTATCAAGCGCCGCGGAGGTATGATATGGCAACCGATTTGACCAAGGGCTCGCCCTTGAAGCAAATATTATTTTTCTCCATCCCGTTCCTGATCGGAAATCTGTTTCAGCAGTTTTATAACATCGCGGATATGGTCATCGTCGGGCGCACCATCTCACCCGAGGCCTACGCCGCGGACGGCTCGACGGGAAGCCTTGTGTGGTTTACCGTCGGCGCGATGCAATCGCTGACCGCAGGCTTTTCGACCATTACCGCACGCTACGTCGGTGCCAACGATTCCGAGGGCATCAAGCGTAGCTTTGCCGCGAGCATCAAGCTGACCGCGCTGATTGCGCTTTTGATGTCGGTCGTGTGTACCTTGCTCTGCCGCCCGATGCTCGAGCTGCTCCGCTCGCCCGACGATATCATCGACCGCTCCTATGCCTATCTCTTCTGGATCTTCGCGGGTCTTGTCGCAACGGCGTTTTATAACCTGCTGTCCAATATGATCCGCGCGCTGGGGGATTCGCGCACGCCGCTGTATTTTCTTATCATCGCCTGCGTGGTCAATATCATTCTTGACTTCGTATTCATCGTCCTATGTGGGATGGACACCGACGGAGCAGGTCTTGCCACCGTCGTGGCCCAGCTCATCTCGGCACTGTGCTGTGCCTTCTATATCGCTAAAAAGCAACCGCTTCTGCACGTCAGACGGCATCATTTCGCGTATAGCGGCGAGATGAACCGCCTGCTGCTTGGCGTCGGCATCCCGATGGCGTTTCTCAATATGGTGCTTTCGATGGGAAGCATCGCGATGCAGTTTGTGACCAACGGACTTGGCACGAATTACGTCTCGGCACAAGCGACGGGAGCCAAGATCGAGACGTTCGCGACGCAGCCGCTCTTGTCCATCGGCTCGGCGACCTCGGTCTACACCGCGCAGAACTACGGCGCCAAGCGATACGATCGCATCATCGAGGGCGGCAAACGAGCATCGCTCCTCGGCTTTTTCTGGTGCGTGATCGCGGCGGTCATCCTGATCCCGCTCGGCAAATTCATCGTTACGCTGCTCGCGGGTGACGACGTCTCGCAGGCTGTGATCGATGCCAGCTATTTCTATATCCTCATCAATACGTCGTTGCTTTTGATTGTAATGCCGCTGGTTGTCTATAAGAACGTTCTGCAAGCGGTGGGGCGTACCTTCTGGACGATGATGTCGGGCTTTACCGAGATCGTCGGTCGCGTGGGCATTTCGGCGATGGTTATCTACCTGATGAGCACGGGCGCGCTCGCCGATCAGACGGGCTTCCGCGTGATGTGCTTCGCTAACCCCGCCGCTTGGCTCATCGGAGTTCTGACCATCCTTTTGGACTACGTCTTTTTGATGCGTATGCTCAATCGGCTCGCCGCAGAGCAAAAGGGAAGCGTGTCGGCGTCCGTCGGACATACGCTGTGATCGAATATAAAGCAGTACGCCGTCCTGCGCTTGGCAGGGAGGCGAGCCTTTTATCAATGTCTTGTTTTATTCACTTGAGCACGCAAGCGGTGCTCCAAAATATGGAGGTGCGAAAATGGCGATCAAGGAATTAAAATTTGAAGAACTTACCGTCGAGCAAAAGCTGGGCATGGTCATGTGCGGACATATGTCGAACCGTCAGGATCCGGAAAAGTCCGAGGCAGACGTTGCTTATGCGTTGCAGATGATCCGAGAGCATCGATTGGGTGCGATCTGGGTGGATGCCCCCTTCAAACGGGAGGAGATCATGGCGCGCATTCGAGAGGTGGCGGACTATCCCATCCTGATCCTCACCGATGCCGAAAGCGGCTTCAAGCTCCCGGGCGACGACTTGGAGCTGATCGGTACCCATAATGCCATCGGCATGTGCAATACTGAGGAGAGTGCCTATGCCTTTGGCAAGGTGACGGCCATCAATGCGCGACGGGCTGGCTACAACGTGGTCTGCGATCCCGTGCTGGATCTGATCAAGGGCAACTGCTGCTGTGGTATGACGCTCCGCTCGCTCGGCTCGGATAAGCATCGCGTAGCGGCGCTTGCCGCGGCGGAGGCACAGGGCTTGCACGACGGCGGCGTGCTGACGGTCGGTAAACATTTCCCGAGCGTCGGTGCGGGCGACCCCTTTATCGATAGCCATATGGCGGAAACGTATTCGACCGAAAGCTACGAGGATATCGTCGACTACTATTGGTATCCGTATCTGGAGCTGAGCCGCCGAGGGCTTCTTGACGGTGTGATGACGGGGCATTCGCTCGTGCCGAGTCTTGATCCTGACTATCCGTCCAGCCTTTCTTCCAGGACGCTGGGGCTCTTCCGTGAACTTGGCTTTGACGGCTTTGCGATCACCGATGCCTTGACTATGATGGGCGTGGTAGCCAAATACGGCAGGAGCGGCTGTCGCGCACTCTCGGTCGCGGGTGGAAACGATCTGGCACTGATCTGGTCACCAAATGAAGAGGGCTACGCATCTTTGCTCGAGGGCTACCAAAAGGGGCTGATCACTGACGAGATGCTGGACGCAGGGGTCAAGCGTGTCTTGGCGGCACAGCATAAGGTGATGCTGCTCGATACCACAGCCGAGATCACCGAGCAGGATCTTGCGAACTATCACAAGATCAGCACCGACGGCATCTTTGCCAAAACGGACGAGGGCACGTCCGTCGCGTTGCCACGGGACAAGACGCACTATTTCGTCATTATGTGCCCGAATGAGACGAAGGTGGATGACGGCGTCGTCGACGTCGCTACTATGACAAAATACTGGTACGATCCCGTGAGGATCAAGGATAAGCTGCTGCAGCTCTATCCCGGAAGCACGGCAAGGATCGTCAAGGAATATCAGAGCCGCATCGACGGCTTGCGAGTAACGAGCGATAATATCGCCTATGATGACGTGGTGTTCGTGACCTTTACCGAGAACACCGCCTACGTCGGCTGTGAGAATTTCGCTCCGCGTATGATCTCGCTCTTTCGTGCCTTGCAGGTCACGGGCCGCATATCGACTCACCTGCATTTCGGTAACCCGTTCGTGCTGGAGGATCTGCCGCACATCAGCCGCGTCATCGTCGGTGGGTGCTCCGAGGCCTCCATCGATGCCGCGATCGACGTGCTGACGGGCAAGCATCCCGCGCTCGGCACGCTGACCTACGATGTCAAGCTGAATTGATCAAAGTAAAAGAACACGCCGCAACGGATCGCTCCCTTGCGGCGTGTCTTTTTTTATTGGTATCCTATTACTTCGAAGCCTCTTTGGCAGCGACAGTCATACCGACTATGGGGGTACGGGTATCTTTATCACTATTAAGCGATAAAGAGGCGATGACGCTTTGCGACGCTTCAAAGAACATCGGTTGCAAATATAAGCGAGTGATCAAACGCTTGAATCGTAGCTATCATTACAATGCCGTCCATAGTTCGGTGGCCGTTTGGTAACGCTCGTTTGGGTTCACTGCCGTACATTTACGAACGATTCGACCGGCTTTTCCCGGGGCAATGGTCACACTTGGGTGTTGCCCGGTCAACATGACATTGTATAGCACCCCGATGGCATAAATATCTGTGCGCGCATCCGTCTGAGCAAGCCCAAGCTGCTCCGGTGACGCATAACCTACAGTGCCCATAATAATCGTATCCTTGCTTGCACCGAATTCTACTCGGGAAGTATTAAAATCAATTAGTACGACCCGTCCGGACTTTTCGACGATCACGTTCTCCGGCTTCACGTCCCGATGAACAATCCCCCGATCATGCAAAACAGTCAAGGCGTCACACAGACCGAAAAGCACCTTGCGGGCACCCGAGGAACGATATTTATCAATTTCCATGATCTGTGCAACCGTAAGACCGTCGATGTATTCCTCGAGCACGATCTGACCGTCGTCCATCTCCAGAACGTCGTAGATTTCCGGAAGATTGATGTGGCGGATGTTCTGTAATTTTTCATAAGCCGCTACCGAGTGGGGAAAGCTTCGCAACACAAGATCTGCTTCGGTTTTTTTGTTTCGCAAATGCAAAATCTCACAGCCGTTTTTTTGACTCAGCAGCCCTACAAAAGAATAAACATTTAAGATTCTTTCTATGTATTCTGATCGTTTCATTTTGCTTTGTTTAGTTAAACCTCGGTTCGTATACACTAGTCAAAAGCTTACGTATGCATGTTTCATCCGGTATCGTTTCCTTCATAATAACTCATCTTCCGGTTCTGTAAATAACCATTTACTTGCCCGTATTATGAATTGTATGTGACAGTATAGCTTGTCCACTCATCCCACATGATCCCTTTGAATATTGCCTCCCACTGTGCTTCGGTTCCACAATATTTTATACTTGTAAGATTGGAACAATCATAAAAAGCTTGAGGTCCGATATACGTAACACTGTTGGGTATTACAATACTCGAAAGACTCGTACAGAAGTTAAAAGCTCTGGCATCTATCACTTTAAGGTTATTGGACATAGTCACACTTGTGAGATTTTCACACAGCATAAAGGCGTCGGAGCCTATACTAATTACACTGTCAGGCATTGTGACCCGTCTCAGTTTGTTACATCCTGTAGATGCTCCTGCGGCAATGACCTTGGTTCCTTCCCGAAGGTCTACCGCGACGGTATTATCAACGTAAATAACGATGTTTCCAACATACGTAACTCCGTTAACCTTTTCCATTACGTTATCACAACCAAAAAATGCATTACTCCCTACGGTAGTTATACTATCGGGGATTGTTATATTTGCGAGCTTAGAACAAAAAGCGAATGCTCTGCAACCGATTTGAGTTACATGATCACCTAACGTTACACTTGTGAGAGCATAACAATCAGAAAATGCATCACTTTCTATCCTTTCAACGCTGTCAGGAATCGTCACGCTGGTAAGATTCGTGCAACCCTCAAACGCAGCCATGCCTATAACAGTTACATCGTTGCCTATCTTCACATTTGCGAGACTGTTGTTAGCATAAAACGCTCCTATGCCAATGCTCGTTACGCTGTCGGGTATCGTCACGTCCGTAAGAGCACAGCAAGAAAACGCTTCAGTGCCTATACTCGTCACACTGTTGCCTATTGTCACGCTCGTGAGGTTTCGGCAATACTGAAAAGCACAATCCTCTATACTTGTAACGCTATCTGGAATATCAATTGACGTAATGTTTTTTTCCTGAAACGCACATTTTCCGATTTTTGTAACAGGAACACCGTTGTATTCCGCGGCGATCGTGACGCTTGTCTCAGAAGAAGTATAATCAACAACCTCTGCATACGTACCGTCTTGTGAAATCATATAAACAATACCGTCGTTGGAAGCTGTTGCTTGATGACCACATAAAGAGCACTTGCCGCTACCGTCAATTAAGTGTGCTTCTTTGTCTATGGTTGAATTGCAATTTGAACAAGCGTGCCAGTGATGCGTGTTGTTTGTTGTCCACGTAGCACCATAGCTATGGGCGTTTGTCGTGGTGTAGGTTTCACTTACAGATTCTTGGCAAGCAGTGCATATATGATGGCGCGTACCCGTTTTCGCACAGGTCGCAACAGTATCCACGATCCAATCGCCAAAAGAGTGAGGGACTACAGTACCACTTGTAAATGTAGTCGCCCCCTTTTCTCCGCAAGCGCAGGAATTATAATATACCGCAGGCTCCGTGCAGGTGGCAGGGCTCTTTTGATATGTCAAGGTAGCGTTTTTGCGATCAAAGGTATGCGGAATTACAGTGCCGCTCGTAAACGTAGTCGATCCCTTTTCTCCGCAGGCACAGGAATCATAATATGCCGCAGGCTCCGTGCAGGTAGCGGGACTCTTTCGGTATGCGACAGCCGTATCCTTTTGATCAAAGCTATGGGTATGCTCCAAAACGCCACCGCTGGTAAAGGTGCTTGTTCCTTTCTCTCCGCAAATGCAGGAATAATAATATACCGCCGGAGAGGTTTCGGTTGCTTGACTTATTTTATACTCGATAGCCGTATTGCTTTGGTCGTATACGTGCTCACTTAAGTCTCCGCTTGTAAATGTAGTCGCCCCTTTTTCTCCGCAAGCGCAGGAAAAATAATATACCGCAAACTCCGTGCAGGTGGCAGGGCTCTTTTGATATGTCAGGGCAGTGCTTCTTTGATCAAAGGTATGCGGAATTACAGTACCGCTCGTAAACGTAGTCTCTCCCTTTTCTCCGCAAATGCAGGAATAATAATACACCGCAGCTTCCGTATGGGTTGCTTCCGTTTTCAGGTATTCGGTTGTTGTTAC
>JAGBTR010000222.1 GCA_017631215.1 Clostridia bacterium
AAAAGGGGCACAAGCTTTCGCCTATGCCCTAACCTATAATATTTAAAGTTTTGGGGGGTGCAGGGGGACTCCAGAGATCCCCTTTGGGGATCTCGCGAATTGGCGCTTGCGACAATTCTGTTTTCTAAAAGTCCCCTTGCATCGTCTCTTCCTCCCCCTGCATCGTCTCTTCATCGTTCCCCCGCTTTTTGCGCTCGATGAGTCCGTAGATCACGCAAGCGAGCGAGAGGGCGATGACGGACGCGCCGATGAGGACGGCGCAGTTGGCGAAGAAGCCCTGCGGGAGGGCGTTGATGATGGGGTCGGTGGCGGGGTCAAACACCCAGTTCTCCTTACCAGGGAAAAAGAGCTGATGGAAGATGACAAAGGCGGTGTTGAAGTCGAGCGAGATGACCAGCGCGAGCAGGGCAAACAGCGACAGCACCGCGCCGCCGCTCGTCAGAAGCACGTGCGCGCCGAAGGGTCGGCACAGCTTGAAAACGCCGCGCCACGCCAGCACCGCAAGCAAAACGACGACGGCCAGCGACACGATCAAAACGACCGTGTCCAGCGTGAACAGTACCTTGCAATCGGCAAAGTGGCTCGCGCCCTCCTCCGAATAGGCAAACACGCCCGCGCCAAATTCGCGACCGGGCAGCGTCAGATAGTCCATCACCTCGTCAAACGCCGCGCGGATGTCCTCGGCGGTCTGACCTGTGCGCGCCTCGAGGTTGTAGGGACCGATGTGGGCGTAGTAAAAGGGGCGAATATAAATGGGCAGTGCGATGGACGCGCTGATGATCAGCAGGGCGGCGGCAATGGCAAGCAGTGTCGTCAGGATCTTGTTCTTCACGTTCGTTCTCCTTTGCGTTTTGGGACTTTTCTGCGATTAAGTATAGCATAAAGCGGCGAGGCTGTCAAGAACGGCGCAGGAAAATCTTGCACCCCCGTATTGAAATCCCGCGAAATTTGTGTTATACTGTAAACGTAAACTTATGATTGACGGAGGGTCATACTATGTCACTCGTTTCCACCGCCCTGACCGACGTCCAGCGTCGTGAAATCACCCGCCGCGCCGAGCGCGTTGAGCGCGACGTGCAGGAAACCTTTACCCATCTGTACCAGAAGACCGATCTTCTCGCTATGCTCCACCGCGTCAAGACCGCCGCGCCCGACGCGCGTCCCTCGCTCTTGCGCGCGCTGGTCAAGCTGCTCCGCTCGCTCGGGGTCGAATGCGAGGACGGTCGCGACCTTGCCTACTACCGCGCCCTGGTCGATGCTCTCGATCTGCCGAGTGACTCGACCGCGCTCAATCTCAAGGTGCTCCGCACGCTCCACAGCATCTACCGCACCTACCCCACCCCCGAGGAGCTGATGGACCGCATCGTGCGCGCGCTGTCGCCCACCGCCTTCCCGGGCGACTCGACCCGCCTGCTCATACTGCGCCGTATGGTTGCCGCCGTCAACGTCAAGGAAAACTCGCGCTACTTCTGCGCCGCGCTGGGCACCGATCCCGACGCGCTGGAGGAGTCGGCCTTTGACGCGCTCGGTACGCCCAAGTGCCCCGCCCTCATCACCGCCGCCCACAACCTTGCCTGCGGTGACGTCTCGGCAACAGCCGCCACCAAGGAGCTGCTGTTTTTGTTTGCCTTTGCCTTCGATATGCACTTCTACCCCGAGCGCTTTGCGTCCGACTACGACGTCACGCGCGACGTGGAAAAAAATCTGTACGAGGATTACTACTGCGACAACCTCACGCGGTATATGTCGGCCGACCCCCGTCGTGCGGCGGGCGTGCTCGACAACGAGCCGAGCGGCGGCGGATTGAACTTCAAGAATTTCGTCGACGCCGCATTTGTCTATTTCCTCAACCGCGACGACCTCTCCGCGCCCGAAAAGGTCACCTGCTTCTACCGCTTCATCCGCCGTGTCAAGGACGCCTGGAAGCAGGAGCACGACTTCTCTCCCGAGCATAAGCGCGACTATCTGGAGGGTCGCACGATCGACCGCCGCGAGCTGCTTGTCCGCACCCTGCCCCGCGCCACCGAGAAGGAGTTTGAGGCGATGCTGCTCGAGCACTATTTCTGCGACGTACGCTATCACTACACCGACCGCGCCACGGGCGAGCTGCGCGTCGGCACGCGAGGGCTGTTTGAGGAGTCCTTCCCCACCAACGCCGCCTTCCGCGAGTACACCGAGGTGCGCGAGACCATCGAGTCGCTCATCGACGTGCCGTCGGGCGTGCTGCTCAAGGACATCGACCTGCGCTCGCTTCGCGACACGGGCAGTGAGCGCGCACTGAACGAGCTGTACGGCACGCCGCAGGGCATCGCCTATCAGCGCATCAGCGAAATGGTCGGCAACGTGCCCAATCTTGACCTGTTCCAAAGCGAATTTGCCGAGGACGACGCCTTCTGGGCGGTGCTTCGCAGCGTCACCCGTCGACTCGACCCCTACGACGCGCTCGCGGTGCCCTCGGGTGCGGCGATGACGCGCACCAAGCTCATCGCCACCTACTATCACTATTACTGTCTCGAAAACACCGCCGACGGCTTCGGCGGCAACGGCGACGACAGCTGGATGAGCTTCAAGGCGCTGTTTGACGATTTCTGCTTCTGCATCAATACTTACCTTGTCGCGGCAGGCTATCAGCCCATCAGCGTCAAGAACGTCTTCGATATGCTGGTCGTGCTGTTTGCCTACTGCACGGTCAACGCTCTTCTGACCGAGGAGGGACGCGAATGAAAGCTCTTTCGTGCAGTGTGGTCGGACAAGTACACCGCGAGCGCGGGCTTGCCAATCAGGACTGCGTGATGGTGGCCGAGGGCGACGAGCGTG
>JAGBTR010000223.1 GCA_017631215.1 Clostridia bacterium
CTCGGTCGAGCAGACAAACAGGCTATCGCCCAGCGTGTAAGACTCGACAGCGTCCTGCACCCACCAAGGCTGGTCGAAATGCAGAATGCCCTCACCGACGTCTGCCATATCGTGGAGCAGACCCGAGCTTGCAAAATCCCAAGCGTGCAGTGCGCGGGTGGTGACGAGCTGGATGCCGTTCTCACCCGACTGGTTATCCTGCTGAAGTCTCAGGAAATGGTCATTGGCGTTGACGTTGACGTACTCCTGCGTGATCTCCACGCCGTACTGCTCCTCAACGAATGCGTTACGTGCGAAGACGGCGTTGCTCATCAGGTCGCCCTCCTCCTCGGTGGCGTCACCCTCGTGCCACGGGATCCAGCCCGCACCTGCGTCCTTAGCTCCGCTGACCGTCCACTCGATGATGTGGAAGGGCTCCTTCTCACCGCTCGAGCTCATATAGTAGCGCTCGGGCAGCTCGAGCGGGATGCGCGCATCGGCGGGATCCTCGGGCTCGGTCGGCGTGTCGGGCGTATCGGGGGTGCTCGGCGTGTCGGGGGTGTCGGGCGTATTGGGCGTGTCATTGCCACAGCCAACAAAAGCGACCATCGTCACCACCATCAAGATTGCCAGCAGTAAAGATACGATCTTGTTCATATGTTCCTCCTTAAATGTAGCGGCAACCGCCGCGATCATGGATATATTTTATCACATTTCCCCATATTTGTCAAGACCTCGCCTCGCTTTTGGGCAACTTCAACAAATTCGAAATCCCTCTTTTGGTGGATACGCGCGGCATCCAAAGCAACGTCCTGTTTGCGGTATGCACAACGGGGAGAACAGCTGCTTTCGCTGTCGTGACAACAAAAAAGAGGGGGGCTCATCCCCCCATAGCAGCGCGCAGCTTTTCGAGCGCGCTTTTTTCGATCCTACTGACGTAAGATCTTGAAATCCCCAAGCACTGCGCCACCTCGCGCTGTGCCATAGGCTCGATGCCGCCAAGACCGTAACGCATACGAATGATCTGTGCCTCACGCGCCTCAAGCACCTGTCCCACCAGCGCGACCGCACGCGCCGAGCACAGTTGGGTGTCGATCTCCTCCGTCATATTTTCGTCGCTGGCGATCACGTCCATATAGGTCAGCGGATTGCCCTCGCGGTCGACGTCGATGGTATCGTGCATCGAGACCTCGGCACTTTGGTGCTTACAGTGGCGAAAATACATCAGAATCTCATTTTGGACGCATTTGGCGCCGTAGGTGGCAAATTTTGTACCGTTCTCCACCCGGAAGGTGTCGACCGCCTTGACAAGTCCGATCGATCCGACCGATACCAGATCATCTTGATTCCGACAGCTGCCGTAATACTTGCGAACGATATGCGACACCAGCCGCAAATTGTGCAATATCAGCTTTTGCCTGGCATCCTCGTCGCCCTCGGCGGCGGCAACAAAGCAGGCGTGCTCCTCCTCGGAGGACAACGGTGGCGGAAACTGCGACGGCGTCCCGATCCCCAACGTGATATGAAAAAAACGTGTCAATAGCGCGAACAGCGCGGCAAGCATACAGATACCTCCATCCTTTTATGTTGGTTCATTATATGACCTGCCCGCCTCGGTTTTGCCTGTCCGCTTGCTTTTGAAGGCGTCTGCGGTCAGAGAGCCAGCCTTGCCGCCGTTATCCGCTCAGCTCCTCGCGCAAAAACGCCACGATCTTTTTTTCCTCGCGCGAGATCTTGACCTGCGTCAGTCCCAGCTGCTCGGCAACCTGCTGTTGGGTGTGATTACGGTAATAGCGCAAGAGAATGATGCGTTGCCAGAGCGGTTGCATACGCGAGATGGCCTGCGTTAGCGCCAGCCGATCGTGCAATCGCTCAAAGTCTGCTGTGCTCTCCTCGTCGGGCAGCACCGCATCATAGGTCTGCGGTGTTCCCTCTCCGTTGCCCCCGGGGAGCGGATCGTAGAGCGACCGCACGGGTGAAATGGCATCCAGCGCCATGGCCGCCTCCTCCATATCGACACCGCACCGCTCGGCCAGCTCACGCACCGACGGCTCGCGTTGCTCCTCTGCCACGATTTCACTTCGCGCACGCATCAGCTGCGCCCCCAGCTTTTTGTAGCCTCGGCTGACGCGAATCATGCCGTCGTCGCGCAAATGTCGACGGATCTCACCCACGATGAGCGGCACCGCATAGGTCGAAAAGGCCGTTCCGCGCTCAAGAGAAAAGCTGCGGATGGCCTTGAGCATACCAATCGTGCCGATCTGAATGAGATCCTCCATTTCCGTCCCCCGACCGCAAAAGCGTTGTGCCAAGCTACGCACGAGCCCCGCGTTTTCGATCACCAGCGTCTCGGTGGCCGCATCGTCACCCGCTTGCGCCTGAGCAATGAGCGTACGGTTTCGTTCGATTCTCGCGCGGTCGTGCGCGCCATCCTCTCCGTCCTGCACACCGCTCACGACGTTCCCCAACGCTTGCATCGTTTCCATTTCGGATCCCCCTTTGCCCTCTTATGTAGTCAGATCGCGTTCCCCGATGCGCTTGTACAGCACCACCGTCGTCCCCTTTTGCGGCACGGACGACACCCGCACCCCGTCGCAAAAGCTTTCCATCACGGCAAATCCCATCCCGCTCCGCTCGCCCTCACGGTCGGTCGTATAGAGCGGCTCACGCGCCTGCCGCACGTCCTCGATGCCGCAACCGCGGTCCTTGATCTCGACAGATATCAACCCCTGGTTGAATATCGTTGCCGTTAGTTGTATTTCGCCGATCCGATCACGATAGGCGTGCACAATGCAATTGGTCACCGCCTCGCTGACGGCGCACTTGATA
>JAGBTR010000224.1 GCA_017631215.1 Clostridia bacterium
AACAAGGTCTATATATTCATCGGGCGGCATATCTACTACTTTCGGGTGATTTAAAAGAAACTGCTTATCAAGTCCATATGTCAAAAAATCAGCAGCATTCCACGAAAATTCCCAACCGAACCAAACGTCAAAGCCAAGCTCGTCGCCAAGCTCATGAATACCGTCCCGCCATGCGGGATCATCGACAAAGCGGTCGGCAAATTCCTCTCGTTCGGAGCAATGCTCGTAAAAATAGAGCATTTCGTACAGATCACGCACGGCATCGCTGTGCACATCCTGGCCGAGCTGAAGCCCCTCCGCGGTGTAGGCGGCATAGGGATGCAGCTTGCCGTCGGACACGGCCGAGCGACCGTACAGAAGTAGCTCGTCCATGCGAGAGAGCTCGTCAATGGAATGATAATTCTTGATCAGCGCGGCATCCTCTTGCTTACTGCCGAGTGAGGCACGCACGATCGAGGTGGCACAGATGATACGTCCGAGCGAGATCACCTGCTCGCTCATGGTCGAGGCGACCAGCGAGAGCATCATCAGCAGCACGTCCAGAATATCCAGGCGTCCCCGACCTGCCAGAATACCGATCAGCGTAACGGGAAGCACCAGTGCACACATCACAAGGCTGTATCGGTTCATGTATTTTCGCATCGGGCCGAGATAGGTAGGCTCCCCCACCTGCATGGCCAACGGATGAGAGCCGAGGAAGGCGGCGATGTAGGTATCCTCCCCCGTTTCGGTCACGATCGCACGGGCACTGCCGCGATGAACAACAGCGGCGGCATAGACCATGTTGACTCGCTTGAGCGGCGGTTCATGGGAGGTCGCATCATAGATCTCGGCGGCATTTTTGTGCGTGGTAACATAGGAGGATTTCCCGTCCTCGTCCCAGATATAAGTCAGCACGCAAAAATCGGATGTCGAGTCCACAAGACGTGCATCGCACGGGACGACATCGCCCTTTTCCAGCAGCAATACGTCACCCGGCACCACGTCCGAGGCATTGCAAAACGTCTCATTGCCGCCACGCAACACACGGACACGCGGTGCACAGCGTTCGCTGATGGATTCCTTGATGCGGCTCGTCTTGACGTAGGCAACGATGCTGACCGCACAACCCACGGCAAGCACGAACAGCACCGTCAGTGCCGTCGCCCAGCGCGCAAAGAACAAGGCAACAAGGCACACGACGGTCAGCACGAGCAAGGACGGCTCGGTCAGAATCTTGCGTATGCACCCCTGAACCGTTCTCGGCACGGGCATAAACAATCCGTTTTTGCCAAAACGCTCAAGGCGGGTACGGCAAACCTTATGCGACAGTCCGCGCTCAATATTGGTTCTGAGGCTTTTTTCGACCTCACCGGCCTTCATCATATGCCACGGTTCTCTGGTTCTGTGGACCATTGCCGTCCCCTCCTTTCTGCATTTTTAATAATTGAAAAATAAACTTACATACAATCCACCGTCAGACGGCCTTCCTTGACAGAAAGACGGATCTGAGTGATGGCGTGCTTACGGTCGGCGATGATACGCTCTGCCAGAGCGTCCTCAACCTCACGCTGGATATAGCGGCGCATATTGCGAGCACCGAATTTGGTCGAATAGGATTCCTTGGCAATATGCGCGGCTGCCGCGGGCGTGTAGGTGAAGTTCATTTCCTTTTCCTTCAGAGCCTTGGCAAGGTCGCCGAGCATGATGGACGCAATGTGCGAGAAGTCTTTTTCGTCCAAGGAACGGAAGGTGATGATCTCGTCGATGCGGTTGATGAACTCGGGACGCAGGAAAGCGGACAGCGCCTTTTCGGTCTTGCTCTCAGCCAGCTTTTGAGCGTCCTCGGAAAAGCCGATGGTGGACGAGGTGCGATCCGAGCCCGCATTGGTGGTCATGACGAGAATGGTGTTTTCAAAGTTGACCGTCTTACCACTCGCGTCGGTGATACGTCCATCATCCAGAATCTGCAACAGAATATTGAGTACGTCGGGATGTGCCTTTTCAATCTCGTCAAAGAGCACCACGGAATAGGGATGTCTGCGGATCTTTTCGGTCAACTGCCCTGCCTCGTCGTAGCCGACGTATCCGGGAGGTGCTCCGATCATACGAGAAACGCTATGCTTTTCCATAAACTCGGACATATCCAGGCGGATAAGCGTTTCGGGCGTGTGGAACAGCTCGGCGGCGATGGTCTTGACCAGCTCGGTCTTACCCACGCCTGTCGGTCCCGCGAAGATAAACGACACAGGCTTTCTCTTATAAGATACGCCCGCACGGTTGCGTTTGATGGCACGGACGACGGCACTGACCGCCGCGTCCTGACCGACGATACGCTCCTTGATCTTGCGTTCCAGATGGCTGAGCATTTCAAACTCGTTCTCACTGATGGTACTGGCAGGCACACCCGTCCAGACCTCAATGACCGAGGCGAGCTGCTCGACCGTCAGCTCGACCTTGGCACACTCGGGCTCGATGACGTGCAGTCGATCGGACAGCTTGAGCTCCTTGGCACGGATGCTTGCGATCTGTTCAAAATTTCGCTGCTGTGCGGCCTCCTCAAGCGTGCTGTTCTCAGCCTCAAGTGCCTCGCGCTCCTGCTTGAGCCTCAGCAACTGATCGCGGATATCGTAAGACTCGTTGATGACGGCCGTGTTGAGCGACAGGTAGGATGCCGCCTCGTCGAGCAGGTCGATCGCCTTGTCGGGCAAATAGCGGTCGGTGATATATCGCTCGGACAGCGAGACCGTACGCGCAAGCAGCTCGTCGGGAATGACGATGCCGTGAAATTCCTCATAGTAGTGCTTGATGCCGCGCAGCATATCGACCGTGTCCTCGACCGAGGGTTCGTCGACCATGACGGGCTGGAAGCGACGCTCCAGTGCGGCGTCCTTCTCAATAAACTTGCGGTATTCGGTCAGCGTAGTCGCACCGATGACTTGAATCTCGCCGCGAGAGAGTGCAGGCTTGAGAATGTTGGCGGCGTTCATGCTTCCCTCGCTGTTACCCGTACCGACCAGGTTATGCACCTCGTCGATGACGAGCAGCACGTTGCCCGCATCCTTGATCTCGTTGATGAGTCCTTGGATGCGTGCCTCAAACTGACCGCGGAACTGCGTGCCCGCGACGAGCGAGGTCAGGTCAAGCAGAT